>JAOUDR010000140.1 GCA_029859185.1 Gemmatimonadota bacterium | reverse complement strand
GGTTCTGGTACGAGTGGGAGACGGCGGCGGGGAAGTCGTTTTATCTGGTGGATCCCGCGGCCGGCACCAAGCGCGCGATCTTCGACAACGCCCGGATCGCCGCCGAGTTGACGCGCATCACCAAGGACCCATGGGACGCCCAGCATCTCCCGATCCGCAAGATCAAGTTCCTCGACGCCAACACGCTCCAGTTCGAGGTCGAGTCGTCACAGGACGAAGCGGTGACCGACGTCGAGGCGGAACGCGGCGACCAGCAGCGCGGAGATACGACGCGCGCGCGTAAGCCGAAGCCCAAGAAGCAGGTGTTCCACTTCCAGTACGACGTGCGCACGCAGGCGCTGCGCGAGCTGGCCAATTACGAGCACCCCGACAACCACCCGTCGTGGGCCAGCGTCTCGCCCGACGGGCGCACCGTCATCTTCGCGCGGCGGCACAACCTGTACCTGATGACCGCAGAGTCGTACCAGCAGGTGCTCGACGCGCGGCGGGGCAAGGAGGGCGCGGCCGCCGACAGCGCCGACTGGAAGGTCGAGGTCGAGGAGATTCAGCTCACCGAGGACGGCGAGGAGTGGTACAGCTACGCCAACTTCGATCGCGGCGACACGGACGACGAGAAGGAAACGAGCAAGGATCGCCGCAAGGGTGCCTCGATCTCGTGGTCCAAGGACTCCAAGCGGTTCGCCATGATCCGGAGCGACGAGCGGCAGTCCAAGGAGCTGTGGGTCATCAAGGTCACCGGCAACAAGCGGCCGCAACTCGAGACCTACAAGTACGACATGCCGGGCGACACGACCGTCGAGCAGTCGGAGTTGCTCGTGTACGACCTCGCCTCCCGCACCATGGTCAAGGTCGAGGCGGACCAGTTCAAGGACCAGCGGATGGGCCTGTTCGACGAGCGGCAGCACGTGTATCCCGACAGTGACGAGCCGCGCCAGGCGCTCTGGCTCGCCGACAACGCGGACCAGGTCTATTTCTGGCGCCGGAGCCGCGACCAGCACAAAGTGGACGCCTGCGTCGCGAACGCCACCACCGGCGAGGTGACGGTCCTCATCGAGGAGCGACTCAACACTTACGTCGAACACCAGGGCCTCGAGCTGCTTCCGTCCGGCGACATGCTGTGGTGGTCCGAGCGCGACGGCTGGGCGCATCTCTATCGCTACGGCCCCGACGGCGCGCTCCGGAACCGCCTCACCAGCGGCCCGTGGCACGTGGAAGGCGTCCTTGGCATCGACGAGACGCGTGGGTTCGTCTATTTCGGCGGCAACGCACGGGAAGCCGGTGAAGACCCCTACTACATGCACATCTACCGCGTGGGGTACGACGGGAGCGGGCTCACGCTGATCAACCCGGGCGACTTCGACCACCAGGTGGCCACGCTACGGCGCAACTCGTACGGCGGGTTCAGCAACCAGGCAGGCTTGAGTCCGGGCGAGCGCTACTTCGTGGACAACTACTCACGGGTGAATACGGTGCCCGCCGCCGCGTTGTTCGACGGCGCCACCGGCCGCAAGGTGATGGATTTGGAGACCGCCGATTTCTCGAAGCTCATGGAGGCGGGCTACCAGTGGCCCGAGCCCTACGTGGTGAAGGCCGCGGACGGGGTGACTGACCTCTACGGCGTGCTGTACAAGCCGTTCGACTTCGATTCGACGAAGCAATACCCGGCGGTCCTGTACATCTACCCGGGACCGCAGACCGAGGCCGTCGAGAAGTCATTCTCGACGCGGCCGTTCGAGACCGGGCTGGCGCAGTTCGGATTCGTGGTCGTCACGATCGGCAACCGCGGCGGTCACCCCGGCCGGTCCAAGTGGTACCACAACTACGGGTACGGCAATCTCCGCGACTACGGCCTGGCGGACAAGAAGACCACCATCGAACAGCTACGGGATCGGTATGACTGGGTGGACATCGATCGTGTCGGGATCTACGGCCACTCGGGCGGCGGCTTCATGTCCACCGCGGCGATGCTCGTCTACCCCGACTTCTTCAAGGTGGCCGTGTCGTCGTCCGGCAATCACGACAACGACGTGTACAACTGGAACTGGTCGGAGAAACACCACGGCATCAAGGAAGTGGTGAAGGACGACGAGGTGACGTTCGAGTATCAGATCGAGCGCAACTCCGATCTGGCACGGAACCTCAAGGGGCACCTGCTGCTCACGACCGGCGACATCGACAACAACGTGCATCACGCCAACACGTTCCGGATGGCGGACGCGCTGATCAAGGCCAACAAGCGGTTCGACTTCTTCGTGTTCCCCGGCCAGCGGCACGGCTACGCCAACATGAGCGACTACTGGTACTGGCTCCGCGCCGAGTACTTCGTGAAGCACCTGCTGGGCGATACGCGGTGGGACGTGAACATCGCGGAGTTGAACATGGAGCAGGAGCAGACGGGCGGGGGGGCGCGACGGTAGAACACGACGGGCACGATGGGCGCGTGAGGGCGCGATGGGCGCGTGAGGGCGCGAAAGCAACTCGCCCCCACGTGCCCCCACGTGCCCCCACGTGCCCCCACGTGTCCTCACGTGCCCTCACGTGCCCTCACGTGCCCTCACGTGCCCTCACGTGCCCTCACGTGCCCCACCGGACAGCGAGGGGTTTCACCTACGGCAGGAGCGTGAGCCGCTCGACGTGGCGCGGGCGGACCACGCCGAAGTGCTTGCGGTCGGTCGTGAGAACCTCGGTCACCTCCAGCCGCTCGGCCATGGCCACGATCGATGCGTCCACGAAGCCCAGGGGGAGGTCGGCGTAGGCGACCATCAAGTCCGCCACGCGGCTCCAGTCGGCGTCGGCGAGCTCCTCGACCCGCAGCTCACCACGCGCCAGCGCGCGGACGAACGCCTCTTCGGCCTCCGCGCCGAGCCGCCGGCCTAGGAGATAGGTCACCTCGGGAACGACCGTGACAGGCACCGCGACGTCGCGTGGGGCGGCGGACCACCAGTCCACGACCCGTGCATGCCACACGTCCGCCGACTCGGCCAGCGCGTAGAGGGCTCCGGTATCGGCCAGGACCGTCAGGCGTGCGGGTCCTTCCAGAGCAGCTCGTCCACCCGCTGCGAGGTGTCCGTTTCCCCCCGCGAGAACCGGCCGGCAAACGACGGGAGCCGGGCGGTGGATGCCGACCCTTCCCCCCGAGCCAGGTAGCTGGCCACCGCCTCGCGCACCACCTGCGCGAAGCTCTTCCCCTCGCGCCGGGCGTATTGGCGGGCCCGCTTGAGGAGCCGCTCGTCGAGAAAGACCGTCGTTCGGCGCATGACATACATATTACATATGCACGCCATATATCGGCAGGGGTGCCTCAGGGTCGTGTGGCGCCGCGCCTCCACTGGAGAAAGCCGCCCCCGCCCGCGGCGAGCAGCACCAGGACGTCCGCGCGGCTCAGGTGCACGCCAACGGCGGGCCACGCGATCCACGCCCGAGCGATGGAGGGATGGCCGTGGCCCGTGAGGTAGAGATCCAGCACGGCCAGGGCGATGGCGGCGGCAAAGGCGGTCACGACGGTGGTGATCACGGTCCTGATGAGGCGCGGTACCCAGCGGGGAGCAGGCTTGCGTTTGGGCTCAGCCATGTCGTGTCTCGCCTTTGAGCCAGCGCTTCAGGATCTTCGTGGCCGTGCGATAGTGGCTGCTCGTGTTGGGCGCGAGATAGGTGGTCAACGGATACCGTCCCGTCCACGGGTAGTGTCCCGGCTCGAGCAACTTCGCCTGCGGCAGCCCGCGCGCGGGAGGTGAGAATCTCGTCGTAGGATGCCTCGAACGCCTCGAGCACCCGCCTCGCCGACGTGCGACGGTGCTTGCGCCAGATCGCGCGATTCAGCCCTCTCGCGGTACGCAGCCGGTCAGTGTGAGCGCGGCACAAAGCGTGATGTGGAAACCGACGCGAAGGCTCACAGGAAACAGCCTTTCGTATGTGGAAGAGAAGCACAGGTGCCGGCGGTACGGTAGAACTGCGCACGGCGGCCGGCAAGAGAGGCGTTTCGCCCGAGGGAGGATCGTCCTGACGCTCAGGTGGGGGGTGGGCTCTGGACCAGCGTCGATGGAGAGATCTCGTAGACGACGCTCTCGCGCCCTGCGCCATCGGCCCCGAGTCCCCTGCGCGTGGCACCGATCTTCTCGACCCCTCGCTGTGAGCGAAGGTTCGTCAGACCAACCAGAAAGATGACGCGGTCGACGAATCGGAACGCGTGCACCAGCATGAGCCGCTTCATTTCGCCGTTGTAGCGGCCGCCCCAGTGGGATCTGGCCAGGAAACTCCAGCCGATCTCGATCTCGCTCCGTGCCGCGTCGTATCCGTGGAACCGCGACGACCCGATGACTCGACCGTCGCTCCGATCGATGGCGACGAGCGCCCCGGCCGACGCCAACGCCTCGTCGAAGAAGACTCGGAAGACCTCCTCCTTGAAGCGGTCGCTGCTCGGATGTTGCTCCCAGATCAGCGGATCGGACGCCACCGCGTACAGCGCGGGCCAGTCCTCCGGTCGCAGCGGCCGCAGCTCGAGGAGGTCGCCCGTGAGAACGGGCTGAAGATCAAAGGGCATGGACGGTGGCACCCGAGACCCGCTCAACCGCCGACGGAGACGAGACGAGAATGCCGCATGCCGCGTGGGGCCGCAAGGCCGGCGGCACGCTGAGTTACGAGCGCCGGTCTCCCGTGACTCCGCCGGCCTGTCGGTCCACCCCGCGTCAGCCGAACAGGCGCACCAATCGCAGGGCCCAGAGGGCCGCGGCGAGCGGAATGGGCAGCAACGTCAGGCCGACAGAGAACACGAACCCATAGCGGAACAACGTCGGCCCGACCGCGGCGTACCGGTTGCCCCACGCTCGGCGGATGAGCAGGTCCGCAATTGGACCCGCCGTGAATGCGACGTTGGCGAGGAGTGCGTATACCGCCAACGGAACCAGCGGGAAGCCAAACCACATACCGTAGGGCGGGAGCGCAGCGAACAGGTTGAGCACGGTGAGGGTCAGGACGCCGGCGCCGCCGATGGCGAGGTTGAACGCCGAGCGTCGGCCTTCCCACCAACCGATGACGGACCACGCGCTCCTTGGCGCGTAGACCGGGTCGAAGAAGAAACGTGTCAGCGCGGTCACGAGATGGCCTCCATAGGAAGTCTGCAAAGTACTTTACAATGCAAAGTTCATGCCCGCAAGGCTCCCCCAAGAGGGAACCGGCCCGGTGACAATCGACGTCGAGTCGCCGCCACGGTACGTTCCGGCGGCTCTTCTTTGGAGATCCCCTGGCGCGAGTCGTAGTGGTGGGCGCTGGAGCGGCGGGGCTCATGGCGGCCATATCCGCAGCCACCGCTGGCGCCGAGACGGAGCTGCTCGAGCGCACGCCGGACGGCGGGCGGAAGATCCTCATCTCCGGCGGGGGACGCTGCAACATCCTCCCGGCCCGGCTGGACGAGTCCCGCTTCGTCACCGACTCGTCGCCAAACACGCTCAAGAAGATCGTGCGGTCCTGGCCGCTCGCCGAGCAGATCGCCTTTTTTCAGCGGGAGCTCGGACTCTCGCTGGTCGAGGAAACCGAAACGGGGAAGCTCTTTCCGTCGTCGAACCGGGCGCGCGACGTGCGTGATGGCCTCCTTGCGCTGGCCGCGCGGTGCGGCGTGCGGTTCCGGCCGCAGGCGGCGGTGGTGGACGCGTCGCCATCGCCCGGCGGCTGGAAGATCGAGCTGGAATCAGGCGCGCCGCTCGAAGCGGATGCGCTGATCGTCGCCACGGGTGGCCTGTCGGTGCCCAAGACGGGGAGCGACGGCCTTGGTCTCCGCCTTGCCGAGCGACTCGGCCACACGGTGCATCCCACCTATCCCGCGCTCACGCCGCTCACCGCCACACCGGCACCATTCGGCCACTTGGCCGGCGTGTCGCTCGAGGTCACCATCACGGCGCGCGGCGACGGACGGTCGGCGACCGCGACCGGCGGGTTCCTGTTCACGCATCGGGGCTACTCGGGCCCGGCGGTGCTCGACGTGTCGCACGTCGTGACGCGCGCCGTGCCCGAGACGCCGGCCGAGGTGCGCGTGTGCTGGACCGAGCTGAACGAGCGGGCGTGGGAGGCGGTGCTGCAGGCCGCGGGCCCCCGCACCGCGCTCGGCGCGCTCCGCGGTCGCCTGCCCGAGCGACTGGCGCTCGCGCTCCTCGAGGTCGCCAACGTGACACCGGCCCGCCCGCTCGCCCAGCTCCGTCGTGACGAGCGGCGACGGTTGACTGAGACACTCGTGCGCTGTCCGCTCCCGTGCACGGGCCACGAGGGCTACCACAAAGCCGAGGTTACGGGCGGCGGCGTGAGCTTGGCGGAGATCGACCCCCGCACCATGGAGAGCAAACAGCATCGCGGCTTGTTCCTGTGCGGCGAGCTGCTCGACGCGTTCGGCCCGATCGGCGGATACAATTTTCTGTGGGCCTGGGTGACCGGGCGGGCGGCGGGACAGGCGGTTGGGGGGCTAGGTGGTTAGGCGGTTAGGCGGTTGGGGGGGTGATCCATCACGTCCCGCCCGTCCCTCCCTCTTTCTGATTCCGCTCGCGCTGTTGCTGGCCGTGCGACACGTGCCGCCGTCCCGCAGCCGCCGCCTCGCTAGCGCGGCGCGCCGCCCCGCCCCCGCTTGACGGGCTTCCCGCCCGGTCGAGCGGCGGGCTTCCGGTGCGCCTCCATGTACGCCCGGAGTACCGCATTGATGCGCGACTGATAGCGCGGGCCGCCCTGCTTGAACCACATCACGACGTCGCGGTCGAGCCGGATGGTGACCGGGAGCTTCGGATCGGGCAGCACCAGCTTCGCCCGCTTGAACCACTCCTCGTCGAGCAGCGGGGCCGCATCCGGATCCTCAGCCACTGCCTTGGCGATGTCCTCATCCGTCAGCTGGCGGAGGCGTTCCCAGTCCGTCAGGTCGCGCGGCCCCGGCGAGCGCCGCTTCATACGCTTGTTGCTCACGGTGGTTGCTCCGTCGGG
>JAOUDR010000139.1 GCA_029859185.1 Gemmatimonadota bacterium | reverse complement strand
GACAGCCAACGTCATCTGCTCACCACTCGAGCCCTGGTCACCCACCACGAGCCGTCCCACCGTCACGACGGCGTCCACCTCGGTCACCGTGTAGGTGCCCGCCAGGTCGATCACCGCCGTATCGGCCGGGCTGGGCACCGTGCCCGTGCTCCAGTTGGCGCCAACGTTCCAGCTTCCACCCGCCGGGTTGATCCACGCCACGGTTCCACCGGCAGTCGCCGTCACAGCGAACGCCGCGCTCGTCGCTCCCGTGAGCCCCGGCGCACTCGCCACCAGCGTGTAACCCGTGCCGGTGGCGTCGAGACTCAGGTCCGCAAACGTCGCTACCCCACCCACCACAACGATGTCCGTCGTGCCACCCAGCGTCGCTCCACCCGGATTGTTCCCAATCGCCACCGTGATCGGATCCGCGAGCGTCGGCACCACGTTCCCTGCCGCGTCCCGTACCGCCACTTCAACCGCCGGGGTGATCACCTGGCCGATAAGTGCGTTGCTCGGCTGGACTGTGAACGCCAGTTGGCTCGGCGCGCCCACCGTCACCGTCACTGTCGCGGTCCCGTCCACGCCCTCCGCGGTCGCGGTGATCGTCGCGGTCCCGATCAACGCGCCTTGGACCAGCCCCGCGCCATCAACGGTGGCCACCGCCGTGTTACTCGACCCCCACGTGACCGTCCGGCCCGTGAGCGGATTCCCGCCCGCATCGCGCGGCGTCGCCGTGTACTGCTGCGTCGTGCCGGACGCGATGGTCGCGGTCGGCGGCGTCACGTCCACGCTTGCCACCGGCACGGCCGACACCGTGACACTCGCCGCCCCATTCACACCCTCCACCGTCGCCGTCACCGTCGCCGTGCCCGGCGCCACCGCCGCCAGCAGGCCGGTGCCATCGATCGTCGCGACCGTTCCGTCGCTCGTGTTCCAGGTGACCGTCCGGCCCGTGAGCGGGTTCCCGCCTGCATCGCGCGGCGTGGCGGTGAACTGCTGTGTGCTCCCGGCGGTGAGCGTCGCCGTCGCCGGCGTCACGTCCACCGAGGCCACCGCTGACTGCGCGGTCGCGGAAAACGTGGTCGTCAGCAGTCCGGCGACGTCGGCGCGAACCGTCTGTGGCTGCCCGGCGGCTCCGAGGGTCCACGACACCGCAGCCTGCCCCGCTGCGTCGGTCACGGACGCGGGCGCATCCACGGTCCCGCCGCCAGCCGTCACCTGCCAGTTGACCGTGACGCCCGCCACACCGTTGTCGAACCGGTCGGTCACGAGCGCCACGAGGGGGGCCGGCAACACGGTGCCCGGGTCCCCGGCCTGCGCGTCACCGGTCAGTGACCGGAGACCGTTCACGGCCCCCGCCTGTCCGGTGGCCGTGAACGTCGCGGACGTCTGGGGCAGCCTGGTGGTCGTGGCGGCGACCGTGTTGGGCCCGGTGACCGTGCCGAGCGTATAGCGGACGGCCGCCTCGCCGGTCGGGCCGGTCGTGTCGGCGGCCGCCGACAGGACGCCGCCACCCGCGCTCACCGCGAAATCGACCGCGACACCGGGCACCCCGTTCCCCAGGCGATCCCTCACCTGCACGCGCAGGCTGTCCGCCAGCGGATCGCCCACCGTTCCGGCCTGTCCATCGCCGCCCGCGACGACGATCGCGGTGGGAACCGGTTGGACGATGACGCCGGCCGCGACGCTCGCCTCGAGCCCGCCGCCGCCCGCTGCCGTGACCGTCACTTGGGCGGTGCCGGGGGCCGCCCCCGTCACGAGGCCGGTGGCATCGACCGTCACGACCGTCTCGTCCGAGCTGGTCCACGACAGGGTAATCCCGTCCGGGACCGCGTCGAACGGGAGGCCCTGCTGGTCGAGCACCGTGGCGGCGAGCTGGGAGGTCTGGCCGTCGTCGATGATCACCTGCACGACGCTGAGCCGGACGGCACGGGGCTCACGCCCCGGTGGCTGCGGCCCCAGGACGTAGTCGGCGCAGGCCGCGGCGGCCACCAGCACGAGGCCCGGCAGCAGCGCTCGCCGCGCGAACTCCGCACACCGGCCGAGGCCGGACGATCCGGGCACCACGCCGTCTCCCGTCAGAAACTCCTCGCCAGCGAGAGGGTGAGGAACGACTCCTGAAAGGCGGGACGATTCCCGACGGCGGCGTAGCGGCTATGACGTCCCTGGAGGGACAGCCGTGACTCCCACGGCAGCGCGTAGCCCAGCTGGCCCGTGGCCGCCGTGACCGCGCGTCCGTTGTTGTAGGTCTGCGAGAAACTCACCGACGGCCGGAGGTTGCCGAACCGCCCCTGGCCCCGGAATCCCGCGTGCACGTTGCTCTGCCGCTCGCCGCCCTCGGTGTTGGTCACGGCATACGAGATCGACGGGGTGATGCTTACCGCCTTCGAGAGCGCGAGTTGGACGGAGGTCGACAGGTTGTGGACCGTGATCTCCGGAATGCGGGTGATGATGTTCGCGTCCGCGGTCCGCTGGAACGCGTAGGCGACGCTCACCGTGGTCCGCATCCCCGCGACCGCCGTCTGCACGGCCGTGTTGGCGGTCAACGCCAGTGACCGGTTGTCCACCACGAAGGTGTCCACTGCGGCGTCGTTGCCGATCAGGCTGTTCATGCCGGTGAGCGTTGCCGTCACGTTCCGGGAGACGAGCACCGACAGGCTCGCCATCATCGCATCCCGCTTCGTGGTCGACGCTTTCTGGCCGATGAGGTTGTCGTTCTGGTGCTGGTACTGTCCCTGGACGCTGATCCGGTTCTGCAGGAACCGCACGTTGCCGCCGAAATTGTAGGCCCGTCGGTCGTTGATCACGTAGGCGAGGCCGAGCGACGTGTAGCCGGCCCCGACATACTCGTAGCCACCCTTCAGGCCTGCGGCGCCGAGGTTGACCGTCCCGTCGAGCTTGAACGCGTAGTCGCCGGACGACGCGAGCGTGAGCGGAATCGCGTCGCTGATGGCGCCGCCACCGCCCACGCTCGACGGGTCCGCGGGCGGCGCCTCCACGTCCCGCGTGATCACCGCGACCGCTCCTTCGCCGGCGAGCACGAACCGGCGCCCGAACAGACTCAACTGGCCCCGCGTCCCGAACACGAGGTTCTCCTGTGGACGGGTGTCATAGCGGGGCCGCAGCGCCACCGGGATGGTGTCGAGCAGCAGCGTGTCCTGGAGGGCCGAATCGAGGGAGGTCGGATCGTCCTTCGCCGACGAAACGATGAGGTCGACGAACGACGACTGCTCCCGCCCGATCCCGACGTAGCCCGCGTAGAGGTTGCGCCGGAACGCCTGGTTCCCCGCCCCGCCCGACACGACGCGCTGCGAGCGCCCGCCCTGGACGGAAAAGCGGAAGATCCCCGGCCGCAGATCCACGCCACCGCCCCGAATGCGCGAGCCCTGCACCGTGTAGGAGGAGTAGTTCTGGCTGAAGTCACCCACGTGGAACGTGGCCCATTTGTAGCGCGGGCTGATGCCGAACTGGCTGATGTTCTGGCGGAACTGGCTGCCCTCGGTCGATACCAGGAGGTTCAGTCCGACACTGAAGCTCCCGAACAGCGTGAGCTGCGGGCTCATGGAGATGCGGCCGGCCTGGTTGGGTCGGCGGGCATCGATGCCCGCGGCCTTGTACGTCTCGCCGGTCATCACGATCTCGCCCGAGGCGCGCGCCGGGAGGGAGAATCCGCGGGGCGGAGTCCCTGCCGTGCCCTGAGCCCGTACGACCGTCGTCGCCCCACAGAGCAGCACGACCGTCACAAGCAACGTCTTCATGACATCCGCTCCCGCCGGGTGCGTGCGACGGCTTCTGCCTCGGCCGTGCGCCCCAGCCGGTGGAGGACCTCGATCTCGCGCTCGGCCAGCGTATCGGAATCAGGCAGCGCGACCCGGAAGCGCCGGAGCTGCACGAGCAACTGCTCGAGCGTGCCGCTCTCCTGGCGCAGGCGCACCAGCGCGCGGAACGTGGACTCGTCCTCCGGTGCCAGTTCCAGGGCGCGCGCGTAGGCGGTGGCGGCGTCGCGCTGACGCCCCATCTGATCGAGGACCGCGGCACGGGTACGCTGCAGCTCGGCATCGGTCGGATCCCGCCGCAGCAGCGCCTCGTACCGTGCGAGCGCCAGCGAATCACGCCTCTGCCGCATCGCGAGCCCCGCCTCATAGCGATCGAGCAGGGTGCTCTGCGGGTATGCCAGCTTGAGGCTGGCCAGCTCCGTTTCGCCCCAGTCGGTCTGGAACACGACCGTGTCGAGCGCGGCACGCAGCTGGTCCAGCGTCCGCTGCCGCCGGTCGAAGAGCGGCTGCGCCCGCACCACCCTCCGCCGGCTCACATCGCCACTGACCGCCTGTGCCGTCTGGAGCTCGAGGTGCTGCACCGCCTCCATGCCGCGCCAGACCGCGCGCCGGAGCAGGAGCGTCGCCGTATCGGGCGCCGGGTGCGTCAGGCGGAGGAGCGCGAGCTGCGGAGCAGGCCCTGACGAGTCGCTGGCGGCGGCCGTTCGGTAGAGCGCGACCGCGCGCCCCGTATCCCCACGCGCTTCAGCCAGCTCCGCCGCTGCGGTCAGCGCCGTCACGTCGTCCGGAGCGCGTGCGAGTAGCACGCCGTACAGATCCGCGGCGAGGCTGTCAGCGCCGAGCAGCTGCGCGCGGTGGGCCGCGCGGAGCACCGCATCGCGCGGCGCCGCCCGGCGCCCGAGAGCGTCCAGCGCCTCCTGGGCCGCTGCGGTATCTCCGTCCGCCGCGGAGGCGTCGGCCAGCGCCAGCTCCGCCTCACTCGGATCGGGTAGCAGCACGACGGCACGACGGTACGCGACCAGCGCGTCGCGCCACCGGCCGCGGCCCGCCTCGGCCTCCCCGAGCAGACTCCAGAGCGCGCCAGACCGGGGGAAGCGACCGACCGCGTCTTCGGCGGTGATGGCCGCGGCGTCGAATTGGGAGACGTCGAGCCGGAACGTGACCGCCGCCTCGAGCGCCGCTTCGGTGGCCCCGGGTGCACGCACCAGCGTGTCGTACAGCGCCGCGGCGGCCGCGTGGTCACCGGTGGCGGCGAGAAGCCGGGCCAGCTCCAGCCCGATTCCCTCGTCGCGCGGCCGGGTGGCTCTGAGCTGACGCAGGGCGGTAATCGCCGCGGCGACCCCCTCCGCGCCCTCGAGCGTGCCGGCGCGGAGCGCTAACAGCCGGGGGTCATCCGGATGGAGGCGCAGCGCGCCGGCCGCCACCGCGCGCGCGGAGTCGCGGGCGCCGATCTCGATCAACAAGGCGCCGAGGTTGACGGCAGCCTCAACGAGCGCCGGGTCGTCGCGCAGCGCCTGGTCCCAGTGTCGCCGGGCCCCCGTGCGATCACCAACCTGATAGGCCACGAGACCCGCGTTCACCCGGAGCTTCGCCGCGACGGCCCGGCCGGTGAAGTCGCGCCGCAAGGGCTCGACCGCGGCCAGCGCATCGCTCCAGCGCTCCTGCCGCGCGAGGAGATCCACGAGCGTTGCGCGCACCCGATCCGTGTCGGTCGCCTGGTCGATGCCGCGTCGGAGCACCTGCTCCGCCGCGTCCGGCTGCTTCGCGACTTCGTACTCCCGGGCCAGCTCGAGATAGATCACGGCCTCCGCCGGGTGCACGAGCAGCTGCCGCTCGAGCGCCGCACGGCGGGTGGGGTTGCCCGGTTCCTGCGCGGCGACCGACCCGGCCAGGAGCAGGGTCACCCCCCAGCAGACGAGGCAGCGACGCAGGATCATGGCGTACCGCCCCGCGCCACCGGGCTCGCCGCGGACTCGTTCTGCGAGCGGTCGACAGCGCGAACGACGTAGAAGTGATCGGGTCGGCCGGTCGGATCGACGAACTGGAGTTCCACCACCGGCTGCGGCGTAACGCGCTCGAACACGCCCGTAGGAAGCGTCGAGCGATAGACGACGTATCCCGCCAGGTCGGCGCTCGCGACCCGCTCCCAGCGCAGCTCGACGCCGGCGGGCGTCACGCGTGCCGCGAGGTAGCGCGGACTCGCCGGGGGTGTGAAGTCGCCGTAGCGCAGGGTGTCACCAACCGCGGCGCTCGGGTTCCCGGCCGAATCCACGGCGACCAGCTGGTATGCGTAGACGCGGCCCGTGACCACCGCCGTGTCACGCCAGGCCTTCGTCGCGGCGTCGAAGCGACCGACCTCTATCGGCGCGCCACCGCTGTCCGCACGGGTGAGCACGTACGCCTGCACGTCGAGCGCGCTGCTGCCAGCCCACTCGATCTCGGCGTACCGCCCCAGCACACCGCGCACCGCAAACCCACCCGGCGCCGCGGGCGGCTCGTCGTCGGGGAGCGTGAGCTCGGTGGCGGCAGGCGCCGACTCGTTGAACGACGAGTCCACCGCCGAAACCCGAACCAGGTAGCGGCGCCCCGGTGCCAGCCCGGCGGCGGCATATCCCGAGTCCACCAGCTCACGCGCGGCGATCGGCTTGCTCGTCAGCCGGACGAGCCGGTCCGGCGCGTCGCCCCGGTAGACGTGGTAGCCCTGGACGTCGCGGGAGGGTGACGCGGTCCAGCGCACCACGACCCGCCGTTCCCGCAGCACCGTGCTCACCGCTGGCGGCGGGAGCGGAGGCGTACGATCGAGCGGCAGGGACGACAGGGCATTGGACGGCTCGCTGGCGTTGCCGGCGGCGTCCACCGCAATGACCCGGTAGAAGTACTGCCGTCCACCGGTGACCGCGCTGTCCACCCACTCCGGCGCACCGACCGGCAGTGCCGTGCGCGTGAGACGCGTGTAGGGCTGGCTCAGGCCGGCGGAGCGCTCGACGTGGTAACCGGCGGCGTCGGTTTCCGGCGACATCCGCCACACGAGCCGCACCACTCCGTCCCCGGTCTCGACCGCGAGCCCCACGGGGATCGCGGGCGGGGTCTTGTCGGTCGCCCGCAGCGAGACCGCCGCGCCCGGTGCGCTCTCGACACCAAGCATGTCCACCGCGGTGACCTGGTAGCGATACGCTACGTCGTTGCGAACGTCGCCGTCATGATACGCGAAGGG
>JAOUDR010000138.1 GCA_029859185.1 Gemmatimonadota bacterium | reverse complement strand
GAACCCCTGTTACCACCTTGAAAGAGTGGTGTCCTAACCGTTAGACGATGGGGGCGTCGGGCGGGGGTATAGCGGTAACGGGATTCGAACCCGTGTTTCGGCCTTGAGAGGGCCGCGTCCTAGTCCCCTAGACGATACCGCCGCGCGGGCCGGAATATCGCCGCGGCCCTAGGACGACGCAACCCATTCGATGGCCCAGTCGCTGCCCGCGCGGAGCAGGTCCTCGACCTCAGTCGGCGTCAACGGCCCCGCGAACAAGAACCCCTGCATGGACTCGCACCCGAGCCCGTTGAGGAACGTCCGCTGCCCGGCGCTCTCCACGCCTTCCGCCACGACCGCCATCCGCAGGTTCTTGGCGAGCGCCACGATCGTCTTCACGATTTCGCGATTCTCCGGGTCGGCCTCGAGCCGGCTCACGAACGACGCGTCCACCTTCAGCGCGTCGATCGGGAACCGGTGCAGATAGCCCAGCGACGAGTACCCGGTCCCGAAGTCATCGACCTGGATCTGCACGCCCAGCGCCTTGAGCCGGTCGAGCATCTGAATCGAGGTATCGGCGTGATCCATGAGGACGCTTTCGGTGATCTCCAGCTTGAGTGCCTGCGCGGAGAGGCCGGTGACCGCCAGGGCGGTCGCAACCATGTCCACGAGTCGGGCGTCCGCGAACTGCCGGGCGGAGAGGTTCACGCTCACCGGGAGGGGGTCGCTGCCCGGCGCCAGCAGCGGCTGCCACCGCTGGACCTGGCGACACGCCTCCCACAACACCCACTCACCAATGGCGGTGATCAGGCCGGTCTCCTCGGCAAGCCGGATGAACGTCCCGGGGGGCACGACACCCCGTTCCGGGTGATCCCACCGCAACAACGCCTCGAGGCCGGCGAGCCGCCCGGTGGCCGAATCCACGATCGGTTGGAACACGAGCCGGAACTGGCGGCGCTCGAGCGCGTGTCGCAGGTCCGTCTCGAGCGTCAGTTGGTCGAGGGCCTCACGGTGCATGTCCACGTCGAACACCTCGTAGCGCGCCCGACCGCGCGACTTGGCCCGGTACATCGCGATGTCGGCATCGCGGAGGACCTCCTCCGGCGCCTGATATCGCCCGTCGCTCAGCGCAATGCCGATGCTGGCGCTCGTGTACGTCTCGTGTCCCCGCAGCTCGACCGGGTTCGTCAGCTCGGCTTGAATCCGCTCCGCCACCCGCACCGCGTCCTCCGGACCCTCCACGTCGTCGAGCAGGATGGTGAACTCGTCGCCGCCGAGTCGGGCGACGGTGTCTTCCGGCCGCACGCAGCGGACCAGCCGCCGGGAAACCTCGACGAGAAACTCGTCGCCCATCAGGTGCCCGAGGCTGTCGTTGATCACCTTGAACCGATCGAGATCGAGGAACAACACGGCAAAGCGGTACTCGCGCCGGCGTCGGAGGCGACCGATGGACCGGTCGAGCAGCGTCTCGAACAGCGCCCGGTTGGGGAGGCCGGTGAGCACGTCATGTACCGCATCGTGCACCAACCGCTCTTCAGCCATCTTGCGCCCGGTGACGTCCGTCAGCGACCCGGCCATGCGCGTCGCACGACCGGCCGCATTCCGAACCGCCACCCCACGAGCCAGCACCCAGCGATACGACCCGTCCTTGTGGAGGACGCGATGCTCGCTCTCGAAATGCGGCGAGGGACTCCGGAGATGCTCCTGCAGGTCGCCTTGGAGCCGTGGGGCATCTTCCGGATGCATCCGACCCGTCCACTCCTCCGGCGTGTTCCCGATCTCGTTGGGCGCGTGCCCCAGGATCTCCTTCCACCGATTGGAGAAGTAGACCGTGCCCTGTTCCATGTCCCAGTCCCACAGACCGTCATTGGCCCCGCGGGCCGCGAGCGCATACCGCGCCTCGCTTTCGCGCAGCGCGGCCTCGGTCCGGGTTCGGTCCGTGACGTCCCGCATGATGCCGCGGTAGCCCACGATCCACCCACTCACATCCCGCACGGGTGCCACCGACGCCTCGACTGTGCGGCGCTCGCCGTCTTGCCGCACGACCTCCCAGTCCACGATCCGTTGCGCCGTCCCACTCGCATACACTTCGTTGAGCGCCGCCGCCACGCGGTGCGCGTTCGGGGCATCGACGAAGTCCCGGTAGTTGAGTTGGGGCATGCGAACGGGGTCGTGACCGAGCAGGCGCGCAAGCGCCGAGTTGGACGCCATCAGACGTCCGGTGACATCCAGCTCGTAGTATCCGTCTTCGATCGTCTCGACGATCGTCCGGTACCGCTCCTCGCTCTCGCGCAGCGCCTCCTCCGCCCGGACGCGCTCGGTAATATCGTGCGTGATGGCCAGGAGGCAGCGTTCCTCGTGGAAAACGATGACGTCGGCTGAGAAGATTCCGTGCCGGATCTCCCCGGCGCGGGTGCGGAATCGGTATTGGAAGTCGCGGACCTGCCCCACTTCGGCCAAGCGCTTGAGCATCCGATCACGATCCCGCTGATCGGCCCACAACCCCAGCGCCCGGGTAGTCTGGCCGATGGCGTCCTTGGCGGCGAATCCCATCACCGCGACGAACGCGTCGTTCACCTCCACGAGACGGCCGTCCGCAATCACGGAGATGGTGGCCGGTCCGGGCGACGACCGGAACGCGCTGGTGAACTGGGTCTCCGACGCCCGCAACGCCTCGACCATCTGCTTGAGCGTCCCGATGTCCCGGTAGATGCCGAAGACGGCAACCTGGGTCCCGCTGATGTGAATCGGCGTACCGAGCACGGAGACGTGGACGAGCGATCCGTCCTTGCAGCGACGCTGAGTCTCGAACGCGACCTGGCCCCCACGGGCCACCCGCGCCGTCGCGGTCACCGCTTCCTCATGCAGATCGGGGGGGGCGAGCAGGTCGTCCAGGCACTGACCACGCGCCTCGTCGGATGAGTACCCGAACATCCGCGAGAACTCGGCGTTGATGCGGATCACCCGGCTCTGGGTGTCCGCCAACACGATGGCCTCCGGCGCCGACTCGAACAATCGGTCGAGCAGCACGCGCTCCGACCCATCGAGACTTGGCTCGCTCCAGCTGGAGGCAGCGGAGCGCAGTGGCGCGGCCATACGGACGATTCCCCAGCGATTCGAGACGTGCAGTGGCACCGGGACCGGGCCCGGTGCCGAACTGCTGCGTGATCGAGGATGTCTGAAGAATGCTAGGGTCGTCGTAGACGACAGACTGTGCGACCGCTCACAACTCCGAGCCACGGAGTCGCCGAGTGCGGTAGATCACATTGTGCGGCGATCTCAGTTCGGGACAATGCGATAGAGCGCCCCGCCAATCGTCATGATGTACAGCTCTCCGCGCGCGTCTTCTGCGAAGGAGGTCACGAGCGTTCCGGGAGACAGATCGGGCCACTCGGCTGCCTCGATGGCCTGGCCACCGAAGTACGTGAAGCTCCGTACCCACCCCTCACAGTAGTCCGCGTAGAGGTATCGCCCCTGCAAGGCGGGGACATCCGTGCCACGGTACACATACCCGCCCGTGACCGAGCACCCGGTGCTGTGCGGGTACTCCGCGACCGGCAGGGTGAGACCCACGGTGGAACAGGTAGCCGCACCGTAGCAGATGCTGCCCTCCATGATGTTCCACCCGTAGTTCTCGCCGCCCGTGCTCGCCGCGGGTTGCACGTCGATCTCCTCTCGAGCGCCCTGCCCGACGTCGCCGATGTAGAGATCTCCCGTCGAGCGGTCGAAGCTGAATCGCCAGGGGTTCCGCACCCCGTACACCCAGATCTCCTCGCGCACCCCCGCCTGGCCAACGAACGGGTTGTCCGCGGGGATCGCGTAGGGAGTTCCACCGTCCACGTCGAGCCGGAGAATCGTGCCGAGGAGCGACGCCCGGTTCTGGCCGTTCCCGTCCGGGTCGCCTCCGCTCCCACCGTCTCCCAGCCCGACGTACAGCATCCCGTCCGACCCGAACAGCACCAGGCCACCGTTGTGGTTCGTATACGGTTGCAGCACCGACAGGATCTCGAAGGCGGTCGCGGGGTCGATCGTCTCCGCCGCACTCGCCTGATAGCGGGTGACTTTCGAGGTGCCGAGCGTGTCCGTATACGCGACGTAGACAAAGCCGTTGGTCGCAAAGTCGGGATGAAACGCCATCGAGAGGAGTCCCTGCTCGCTTCCCTTGCTGACGAGACTCGAAATATCGATGGCCGGCGTCGCGAGCAACGTGTCGTTGCGTAGCACGCGGATGGCGCCGGTCTTCTCCACCACGAACAGGCGTGTCCCATCGCCAGGCGGGGCAACGGCAAACACCGGTTGGGAGAGTCCGGAGGCGATCCGGCGGAGGCCGGGCGGCTGCACCGAGGTCCCCGTCACGGTGACGGCGACGGAGTCTCGCAGTCCGAGAATCTCCGCGAGGACGTGTGTGTTGCCCGGGCTGACTCCCGTGACGAGGCCGGCCACGTTGACCGAGGCCACACTGCCGTTGCGGCTGGTCCACCCCGGCTGGACGGACACGGTGTCGGTATCGCTCACGACGAGGACGGCCACGAGCGTCTGGTTGCCCCCGACGGCGAGACTGACGCCGGTTGGGGAGAGCACGAGTACCGTATCGACGTCGGTCGGCGGGGCGGTCGTTCCCTCGTCACCGCAGCCAACCGCGACGCCGAGCACGACTCCGAGGAGGGGGATCAACTTGGTCATGTGTGTAACTTAGCATGGCCGCCCCACCCCTCCAGCACCGGCGGCTATCTTGGGTCGTGCGCCGCGCCCTCACCGCCCTGCTCGTTCCGGAGGGGATCCTCCTCCTCGGAGCAGCGGCCGCCATTCGCTGGCCGGCTCTCCTGGCACCGGTCGGACCGGCGGTGCCGCTCCTGCCGTGGATCACCCTCGTGATCGGCGTCGTGCTTGCCGTGCGTTTCCAACGCTCGGGAATCCTCCTGGCGCTGGCGGCACTGGCCGGTGCGGGCGCGGCGCTCCGCTCGGGTGACTCTGGCAGTGGCGTTGCCATCGCCATCGCGATCTTGCTTCCCGCCAACCTGCTTGCGTTCGCCTTGCTCCCCGAACGCGGGATCGCGAGTCCGGCAGCAACCCGACGGGGTGGCGCCGTCCTGGGGCAGGCCGCGGTGCTGCTCGTCCTGGCACGTCCCGATCAACGGGACCTCCTCGCACCGTTCGCGCGCCAAGCCCTCACGGAGCCGCTGCTCCCCCCCGGGTCGGCGGTGGGGGATCTCGCGTTCCTGATCACCACGGCCGCCCTCGGGCTCCTCGCCGTTCTGCTGGTCCGGCGCCCGGACCCCCTGACGCGCGGGTTCATGTGGACGATTGCCGCGGTCCTGCTCGCGCTCACGGTGGATCCGGAGCGCGTGGTCGGCGGGGTCCCGGCAGCCACACTCCTCCTGACGGTCGGCGGCCTCTCGCTGGTCGTGGCAATGATCGAGACCGCCCACGCGCACGCCTACCGCGACGCGCTGACCGGGCTGCCAAGTCGGCGTAGCTTCGACGACGCATGGCGACGATTGGAAGGTCCCGTTGCCATCGCGATGGTGGACGTCGACCACTTCAAGGCGGTGAACGACACGCACGGCCATGACGTGGGCGACCAGGTCCTCCGGATGGTGGCCGGCCAGCTCGAGGACGTTGGTGAGGGCGGGCGGGCATTCCGCTATGGTGGGGAGGAATTTGCCATCCTGTTCCCCGGACGGGCGGCGGCGGACGTCCTCCCGGCCTTGGAGGCGGTGCGCGTGGCCGTCGCGGCCGCGCACTTCACGCTGCGCGGAGCCAACCGGCCCCGCCGCCGGCCCAAGCACCCGCAGCGACGCAGCGGGACCGTCCAACTCACCGTCACCGTGTCCCTGGGTGTCGCGCAGCGCGCGGAGAACGACGCGGACCCCCAGGCGACGATCACGCGGGCGGACGCCGCGCTCTACCGGGCCAAGCACGCCGGCCGAAACCGGATTCACGTGAGCCGGGCGGGACGCCGGGTCTGAACTGGTTCGGTCGGGCGCGGGATGTTACCCTTAGGCCGTTCCCCAATCCCGAGGACATGCGATGACCCCCGTGACGCTCGAGCGGTTCGTGCAGGAAATGGAGACCCTGAAGAAGGAGATGGCCGTCGGCGCGCTCCGCCACGGCGAATACGACCAGCGCCTCGCCCGGATCATCGGTGAGCTGCGCGAACGGAAGATCGATGCGGACCGTGAGCAGATCGTCTCGACCCTCGACGAGCTGCTCAAGCGCGAAGTGATCACGGTGGGGGTCAAGAGTCACATCGTCAAGCGGCTCGGGATCGAGTGAACCACGTCCCGACGGTGCTGGCCGCGCTCGCGCTCGCCGTCAGCGCTTGTGGCACCCCGCGCGCGACCCCGAAGGTCCTGGTGCTCGGGATCGACGGTCTGCGGCCGGACCGGCTCTGGGCGGTCACCGCGCCAACGCTCGATTCCCTGATCGCGCAGGGGGCCTTCAGTGACCGGGCGCAGACCCGACCGCCCACGGTGAGCGGTCCCGGCTGGTCGAGCATGCTCACCGGCGCGTGGGCGGACAAGCACGGCGTGCTCGGCAACGACTTCGCCGCAAACGCCTACGCCCAGTACCCCGATTTCCTGACCCGGATCGAGCAGATCCGCCCCGCGCTCGCCACGCTCGCGGTGTTGGACTGGCCACCGTTGGGCACGACCGCGGCCAACGGGCCGTTGGTGAGCGATCACGTGGACCGCAAGGTGACGGTGGATGGCGACTCGCTCGGATACGGTGTGGCCGATTCTCTGAGCGCCGAGCTCGCGGCGGACGCGCTTGCTGCGGGTGACGTGGACGCCGCCGTCGTCTACTTCGGTGACGTGGACGAGGTGGGCCACGCCCACGGGACCCTCTCGCCCGAGTACGCGGCCGCGATCGTGACCGTGGACCGTCAGGTTGCCCAGGTCCTCGCGGGCCTGCGTCGCCGGCCGACCTACGGATCCGAGGACTGGCTGGTAGTCGTGAGCACCGACCATGGCCGTCGCGATGATGGCGGCCACGGCGGGGAGTCCGACGCCGAACGGACGATCTTCGTGATCATGAGT
>JAOUDR010000137.1 GCA_029859185.1 Gemmatimonadota bacterium | reverse complement strand
ATCGGGTCGTCGCGCCGCGACTCGTTCTCCGAAAGCCCGGCCTGCTGAACCGGCTGTCGAGCCCGGCGAGCCTCGCCCTCCCCGGGTGACACCGTCGCCTGCCGACCGACCGGCATTGTCGGCCGCGTTGCCGCTGACGAGCTTCCCGCCATGTCCGAACCCGTCAACATCGGCCCGCGCGGCATCCGGCGCCGCCGCGCCCTCGGCCTCGTCGGCCTCGGCGGCGGGGTGCTCGTCGCGGCGGTCCTGACCGTGCGCGAGTCGCCGCTCGCGTGGCTGGCAGCCACCGCTCCCCTGTTCTGGCTCGGGAATCTCGGCATCCTGCAGGCGCGCGCGAAAACCTGAGTGCGCCTGGCCGCGCGCGGCGCGCGCGATCTCGATCAGGGTACCGAGTCAATCGCGGATCCGACGGAGCGCTCAACGTTGCGCCGGCAGGCGCGGGCCGTGCACCTCCAGGCACTCACGCGCGCGGTGTTCCTGACCGTGCTGGCGTTCGGGATCGGCGCGCTCGTGCA
The DNA here is from genome assembly GCA_029859185.1 of Gemmatimonadota bacterium. GTDB lineage: Bacteria > Gemmatimonadota > Gemmatimonadetes > Gemmatimonadales > GWC2-71-9 > JAOTWJ01. The sequence goes on along the minus strand of JAOUDR010000137.1, from coordinate 6,507 downwards.
GCTGTCGCGCTAGCGGACAGCGCCGGCGGCTTCCCGCGCACCGGATCCCGGGCGCACGCGGCTCATGGGCCGCCGGGTGCCCGCAGCAGGTCCCGGACCGTTGGATCGACCGACCGCACGTGCAGGTCGCGTTGTGGGAACGGGATCTCGATGCCGGCCTTCGCGAACGCCTGATAGACCGCGACCAGTACGTCGCTCCGGACGTAAACCCAATCGTCAAAGTGCGTCCAGAGACGTATCTCGAAATTCAGCGAGCTGTCCCCGTACCCGACGAACAGCACGGAGAGCTCGGGACGCTCCACCACCTTGGGGTGCGCCGCGGTCGTCTCGCGCATCACGGCAATGACCTGCGCCGGATCCGACCCGTACGCCACGCCGACGGGAATCTCCACCCTGCGCATCTGGTCGGAGAGCGTCCAGTTGGTGACCCGACCCGCAATGAGGTCCTGGTTCGGCACGATGACGTCGGCACCCTGGAACGTCCGCACCATGCTCGCCCGGATCCCGATGCTCTGGACGACGCCGATCAAGCCTTCGAGCTGCACGGTATCCCCGGACTTGATCGGACGCTCGAAGAGCAGGATGAGGCCCGAGATGAAATTGGCGACGATCGTCTGCAGCCCGAACCCGATCCCGACGCCGAGGGCGCCGGCGACGAGGGTGAGCCGGCCAAATTCGATCCCTGCCACGCCCGCCGCGAAGACGAGCCCCAGGGCCAAGGCGACGTAGTAGGCAATGCTCGACGCGGCCTCGGGAACACCCCGGCCGAGGTCCAGGCGTGCCAGCACGTCGTAGCGGAGCACGGCCCGCAGTCCGCGCGCGATGGAGACCGCCACGACAAGCGTGATGCCGAACAGCAGGATGTCGCCTACCGAGAAGCTCCACGACCCGAGGGCCCGGGATGTGCGCAAGAACGTTCCGCCGGCGTCCAGCGTTGGGCCGAGGAGACGCAACTGGCGGAGCGCGATGGAAAGCCAGAAGACGATCGCGCCCAGGCGCACCAGCCCCGTAACCCTGCGCGTCACCACCACCCGGTTCCGGCGAATGAGCTCCAACCGCCCCACCGGCGTCGCGAGCAACGCGACGAGCAATGCACCGACGACCAGTTCGGCCAGTGCCACCAGGGCCAGCGCGGCCAGGCCGAAAACCAACGTTGCCGTGACCAGGAGGTCGGCCAGCATGGCGAACCCGAATACGTTCGCGGCGACGGCGAGGCCGAGGAGGGCGGCACCGCTCCGGGCCAGGATCACGGCGGCTTGCCACCATCGCTGACCGGCCCGCGCCGGGGGAGTGGACAACCGCGCAAACCACTCGAACGCCACAGCGGCGAGGGCGGCGAGCACGAGGAGGGCCAGTCGTGCGGCCAGCGGGTGCCAGACGAACGTGTCGGCGAACAATCGGAGCGCGAAGAGGGTCAGCAGGACGTAGGCGGGGGCGCGCAGCGGCGGGCTCAGGAACTGCCGCAAGAGGATGATCAGCCCCGGCAGGAGCAGCAGGACCACCAGGTTGAACACGCCCTGCGGGGCTCCCGGATAGAACGCGCGCGCGAACGCGAGTGCCAGCACCGATGCCGCCGCGACGGGATGGGCGAGGAGTCCAGACGGCCAGTGCATCGCGAACTCGCTCGTGGCCCACTTGTGGCGGCGCCGGCCGACGAGCCAGAACGCCACGAGGAGCAGCACGGCGAACAGGACGTGGAGGCGGACTCTCACGCCCTCCCGGCTCAGGTAGTCGGCAGCCTGCTCGAACCTGCGTGGGAGGGCCGCCTGTACTGTGGTATCCGCCACCGTGGTCGTGTCACCGGCCGCCGAATCCGGCCGGCCGAGGATGGCCGTCCACAGCACCGGACTGTCCTGGCGGAGAAGCTGGCGCCGAGCGCGCGCCTGCGCGGTTCGGATTTCCTCGAGCCGGGCCGAAACCTCCACGTCCAGCTCCGCACCATCCACCTGCGCCGCAAGGAGCCGCTCGCGAATCGGCCGCACCTCGCGCAGGGCCGAATCGGTCAATTGCTCGAGGCTCCTGACCTGCTCACGGACCGCTTGGGGAAGCTCGCCCCACGAAGCGGCACGAGTCACCCCCCACTGCTCCTGAATGCGCGTGAGGGTATCGCGGACCCCGTCGATGCGGGCGCTGAGCGAGGCAGTCTGCTCCCGCCACCCGGCCAGGCGATGTTGAAGCTGGGTCCACCCGCCTTCGAGATCCGCAAAATCCGTCGAGAGGCTTCCAGCGAGTCGTTCCGGCGCCAACCGCGCGTCTTTCTTGGCGTACTCGCCGCGCAACGTGGTCAAGAGCGAGTCCAGTTGACCCAACACGGAGTCTGCCGGCAGGCGGCCGCGGAGCGCGAGGATCACGGAGGTCGCTTCTCGCGCGCGGCCCGGAATGCTGTCCACCGCAATGGGCTGCGGTGCCTCTACCGTCGTATCGGCCACGGGGGGTGGAGCTTCCTGCGCCGGGAGGGCATGGACCGTCAGCAGGGCTCCCACCACAACCAGCCCCCACGCTCTTCGCCGCGGAAACGGCGTCGCGACTTCGGCCCGTGCACGCCACCCGTTCGTGGCTTGCGGGAGAACCGTCGACTGTGGCGCTCGCGCGGCGTGCGAACCGAGCCGCCGCGCGGCAGTGTGGGATCGTGCGGGTCCGAGCAAGCCGCGAACGGCCGTACTCATCGGATGGCACCTCCGAATGTGACGGGGTCGCACCACGCGTCGGTCTGTTGCGGGCTCCGGGACCGGGCGAAGGGCTCCAAGATAATCCCCGGGCGTCCGGGGGGACACCGGCGGCCGCACGGTTCGGCGGGTTGGGTCGCCATGGCGAGCCGGTTTGTGCTACGTTTTGCGGATGCGCGTGACCCTACGCCGGCGCGGCGGGTACACCATCATCGAGCTGCTGGTGGTGATGATCATCATCGCGGTGATCGCCGGCATCACGTACGTCCGGATGGCGCCGTCGCTCAACCGGGCGCGGGTCCGTGGTGCGGCAGGGATGCTCGCGGGCGACCTCCAGTACGCACAGGTGCTCGCGGCTCGGCAACGGACGCCGATCTTGGTCACGGTGAACAGCGGCACCCTGACCTACCAGATCGCGGATCGTGGGGGGACGGTATTCCGCACCCGAGTCCTCGGCGTGTCAGGGAACTACAACTTGACCGAACTCACCGGGACCCCGACGACCCTGGAGGTGTTCCCCAACGCGATCGCGGCGCAGAGCGCCACGTACACCCTCGGAACGTCCAGTAGCCGCCGCCAAGTGACCTTCTCCCGCGCTGGACAAATCCGTGTCACGACGATTCCGTAGGCTGCTCCGGGCCGACACGCGCGGCGTGTCGCTGATCGAGATCGTGGTAGCCCTCGCGCTCCTCAGCATCGTGCTGCTCGCACTCACGGGCATCATGTGGGAGATGGGCCGAAACACGCGCACCGCGACCTTGATTGGTGCCCGCGGCGCAGCGCTGGAGAGCGCGGCATCGCTGGCCGAGTCCGTCAGGTGGGACAGCCTCGACGCCCTCGTGGGATGCAGCGCGGACACGTCGGCCCAGCTGGTCTACACCCGCTGCTTCGAGGTCACGGCGCCGTCCGGCGGCATCCGGCAGGTCCGCGCGATCGTGACGCCGGCCGGGGGTGCCCTCCGCCCGGAGACCCTCACCGTCAGCCGCACGCGTCCGCGGTCGCGCTCGCCGCTGTATATGCCATGACGCGCCGCGGCTTCACCCTCATCGAGTTGCTGGTTACGCTCGTCGTCTTCGCGATTCTCGCGACGGCGCTGGCTCGGCTGATGATCACCAACTCTCGCTTCGTCTCCCAGCAGGAGGCCCTGCTCGAAGCGAGGCAGACCGCCCGCGCCGCGATGAACGTCATGCTGCCCGAGCTCCGCATGGTGACGGACGGCGGGCTAGTCGCTGCCGCGCCGGACAGCGTTACCGTGCGGGTGCCGTACGTATTCGGGGTCTTCTGCCAAACCACGTTTGCCGTGCTGGCACCGACGGACTCGGTTGTGTACGCAACCGCGGTTCCTGCGGGTATCGCATACCAGAACTCGGGTGGACTGTTCGTCTTCGACCCCACGGTAACCATCACGGGCACGACCGCGTCCACGGCGGCCTGTGACGCCGACAGCATCCGGGCAATCCCGGGTGGGCAGCGTGTGGAGATCAGCGCGACCAGCCTGGCTCCGCCCGGGCGGCTGTTCTACATGTACCAGACGGTGACCTACAAGTTCGCATCGTCCGCCGCGCTCACCGGGCGCCGGGCGCTGTGGCGGCACGCCGTGGGCACGGCCCCCGAGGAGCTGCTGGCCCCGTTCGACACCGCCGCCCGGTTCTGGTTTCTGGTGGGATCGCGCCTGACTCCTCAGGCAGCACCCCCGGGGACCCTCGCCCAAATCCGGGGGTTGGAGCCCCACCTGGTCGGTGCCAGCGTGTCCCCGGCTCAGGGCGAACCCCAGCCCGCACGCTTTGCGCTGCACCCGCGCGTCCGCTTCGGGAACGTCATTGCTCCATGACCCCGCTTCCTGGCGACCGTCGCGGGATTGCGCTTCCCGCCGTCATCCTGCTTGTCGCGCTGTTGACGGCGCTCCTCACGACCGGTCTGAGTCGCGCGCGGACCGAGCGGCAGATCGCCGAGGCGAGTGACGAGACCGCGGGGGCGCTGACGATTGCCCAGAGCGGTCTCCAGACGTATCTCGGCACCGTCACGACCCGACCGGCGGACGGCGACTCGACCCGGATCAACGTCACCGGTGGCTATGCGAACGTCGTCACGTACCTCGTGCGCCAACCGGCCGACACGATTCAGCGCACCCTCTACCTGGTCCGTTCCACCGGCGTGGTCATCACGCCGGACTCCGGCGCAGCCCCCCGTGCGCAGCGCACCGTGGCGCAGTTCGCCGAGTGGGAAGCCGGGTACATGCTCCACCGCGCGGCGCTGACCGCCCCAAACGGGCTGCAGCAACGCAACGGTTCCTCCATTCTGTACTTCTCGGGTTATGACGCCTGCGCGACGAACGCCCCGATCCCGGCCGCCCGGACGACGTCGATGACCACCGTCCCCCCTGCGCCCGCTCCCACGTTCCTGCCGCCGCCGGGTCTCATTGCGGAGGGCGTGGGTACCGGACTGACGGTCGCCACGCAGACGGCCATCAACTGGGCCGGGGCTTTGGGCGGGGAGCTCGTCCCGGACTACACGAGCTTCCAGAATGGCAACTTCGCGTTCCCCGTCCAACGCGTGGCCGGCAACCTCGCGCTTGCCGGCACGCTGGCGGGGACCGGCCTGCTGGTCGTCGGCGGAGACCTGGACATTGGCGGCTCCTCGTTCGATTTCCGCGGCGTCATCCTGGTCGGTGGTAGCATCGACTTCAACGCATCCCTGCAGATCGTGCGCGGGCTCGTGATCTCGGGCCTGAACGAGCAGCTCGGCGTGAATCCCCAACGGACCGAGATGGGTGGGACCAACAAGAACCTCTACATCTACTACGATTCCTGTTTCATTCTCGCCGCCCTGGCGCCATTGACGGGGCTGACACCCATCCGCAACGCCTGGCTCGACACCTGGGCGTCGTACTAGGGCGATCGGTGGTCAGGCCTGGTGACACCGGGCTCGGCGTCTTCCAAGAACGGTTGCCCCCGCGGATGGTGCTCAGACGTTGCGGGTGCGTCAGTTGACTGACAGGGCCGAGCCGTGCGTCTCACTCGCGCCTGCCGACACCTGGAGCGTCTCTTGAAGTAGGCGCGGCTGAGAGCCGCGGCTCGCCCCTGCCGCTCAAGCGGCGGAGGATCGCAGCACAGGCGGCAAGCCGGTTGGCGCCCCGACACCCGCGTGCCCCAATCCCCCGGCGCGCTGGAGCGTCAGCCCCCACCCGGTCTCGGCACATGTCCGGCTGGTCGGATCGCACCCTCGCCATTGACGTCCGTCTCCTCTACAATTCGGCACGATCCTGCGACACTGCCACTGCCGCGCCCTAGCCAACCATGCTGTCCCGTTCGTCCGTCTTTGAGGCTGCCATGACTTCCGAGGTCCACTTCCCCGCCCTGACACAACTCACCGAAGACGAACAGATGTTCCGCGAGGCGGTCCGCGACTTCGCGGAAGGGGAAGTCCGGCCGCTCGTTCACGTCATGGACGAGAAGGCCGAGTTCGACCGGGCGCTGATCCCCAAGTTCATCGAACTCGGCCTCCTTGGCATCGACATCCCCGAGCAGTACGGCGGCGCTGGCGGCTCGTTCTTCATGAGCATTCTGGCGGTGGAGGAACTGGCCCGCGTGGACGCGAGCGCGGCGGTGCTGGTGGACGTCCACAACACGCTTGCCGTGGTCGCCGTGAAGCAGTTCGGAGACGAACCCCTGCGCGCGAAGTACCTGCCGCGCCTCGCCGCCGGTGAGGTGGGGGCGTACGCTCTCTCCGAGGCCAACTCCGGCTCGGACGCCTTTGGGCTCGAATGCCGCGCCGAGCAGCGCGATGGGGGGTGGGTCCTCAACGGTCACAAGCTCTGGATCACCAACGGCAACGAGGCGGA
>JAOUDR010000136.1 GCA_029859185.1 Gemmatimonadota bacterium | reverse complement strand
TTCCGGTATGCCTTCACCCACCTCCCGCATCCTCCAAGTGGATGCCGACGCCTTCTACGTCCAGGTCGCCCGCCTCGTTGACCCGGAGGGCGCCGGCCGGGCCGAGTTGCTGCTGGTTGGTGGCTCTCCGGCCGGGCGCGGGGTCGTGACCTCGGCGGCCTACGGGGCCCGCCGGTTCGGGGTGCGCTCCGGGATGCCCACGGCGCGGGCGCTGCGTCTGTGCCCGGATGCCGTGGTCGTGGGGGTACCCCGACGGGCCTGCAGCGAGCGCAGCCGGGCCATCATCGCGGTCCTGGAGCGGTTCACGCCCGTGGTCGAGCCCGCCTCGATCGACGAGATGTACCTCGACCTTGCCGGTACCGAACGGCTGTATCACGGCGAGTCGCTGGAGGCCACGGCCCGGCGGATTCGGGATACCGTGCGTCGGGAAACCGACATCGTCGTCTCGATCGGCGGCGGTGCCAACCGACTGATCGCGAAGCTGGCCGCCGGGCGGGCCAAGCCCCACAGGTCCCCGGACGCCGAGGGCGTCCTCATCGTCCCACCGGGCGGTGAAGCCGACTTCCTCGCGACCTTCGACCTGGCGGACATCCCGGGCGTCGGACCGCGGTTTCAGGAGCGGCTCGCGGCGCTCGGCCTCAGGACCGTGCGGGACGCGCTGCGCCACGAGCGGACCGTGCTCGAGCGCTGGCTCGGCAGGCGCGCGGGCGGCTGGCTCTACGAGCGGATGCGCGGCCTCGCCTCCGCCACGGTGGAACACCGCCTTGCGGCCAAGTCGCTCAGCCGGGACGAGACCTTTGCGACCGACCTCGACGACGAGGGCGATCTCCGGCGGGAACTCCTGCGGCTCAGCGATCGGGCCGCGGCCGACCTTCGGCGTCAGGGATACCGGGCCCGTACCGTGAGCGTCCGGATCCGGGACCGTGATTTCAAAGACCGGCGTGCGAGCCGCACCCTGGCCCGGCCGGTGAGCACCGACCGCGCCGTCGCGGACACGTCACTTGCCCTCCTTGCCCGACTGCGGGCCGCGCGCCGGATCCCTGCCCGCCTCCTGAGCGTGTCGCTCACCCAGCTGGTGCGGGCGGACGAGCCCGATCAGGCAGGGTTGTTCGCCGAAGAGATCGAGGTTCCCGAGACCGACCGGGACCGTCGCCTGGCGCGCGCGCTGGACCGGGTGCACGACCGGTTCGGACATCACAGCCTCGAGCGCGGGAATCGGGCCCCGCGACGGGCGGATCCGGACGGCCCGGACACGGAGCGCGGCGTGTAGATTGCGGGCCGTGTCGCCAGCACCTCACCACCGAATCCGCTTCACCCTGACCGGGGTGTTGCTTGCCCTTGCCGCAGCCCACCCGTCCCAGCGGATCGCGGCGCAGAAGGCCGACACCCTCTTGCTGAACAACGGAGATCGGATCATCGGCGAGGTGAAAGTCCTCGAGAACGGCCTCCTCGAGTACAAGACCGACAACGTCGGCACCATCAAGGTCAAGTGGGACCGCGTGGTCCAGATCACGAGCCGCCTGTACTTCGAGGTGGCAACACGCGACGGGCTCCGGTATTTCGGGACCTTGCCGCACGTGGACTCTGCCGGGGTGCTCGCGGTCGCCCTCGACCAGATCTTCGTGGTTCCCATGGGGAACGTCGTGGGCATCACCCGAATAAAGCAGACACAGTTCTGGGATCGCATCGACGGATACCTCGACCTCGGATTCTCCTACGCCAAGTCCAACCAGACACTGCAACTGACGTCGGGACTCGATGCCACCTATCTACTGCGTGACTGGTCGATCAACCTCAAGGGCGACCTCTTCATTCAGAAACAGAAGGAAGCCGACCCCACGCGTCGGTGGTCCATCCGGCCCAACGTGCAGCGCTTGCTGCCCAAGCGTTGGCTGGTCTACGCCCTGGGTCAGCTGCAGCAGAACCAAGAACTGGGACTGGACCTGCGTGCCCTCATCTCGCCCGGTGGCGGCCGACAATTGTTCCGGACCAATAGCCATCAAGCCGAAGCCTTCCTGGGACTGGCCGCCCTGCGCGAGTGGTATGTGGACACCACCGAGGCCAGCGGGCGTCGTGGGACAAGCAGCCTCGAGGGAAGCGTGACCGGGAACTACCGGGCCTTCCGGTACGACCGCCCCGAGTTGGACCTGTCCGCCAATTTACAGGTCTTTCCGAGCCTCTCCGACCTCGGCCGAGTGCGTCTCGAGGGCGACGTGCGGGCCCGCTACGAGGTGTTGAAGGACTTCTTCATCACGTTGGCCTTGCAGAACTCATTCGACTCCCGCCCGCCAAACCCCGACACGCCCAAATCCGACTTTACCACCACGCTATCCCTGACCTGGAAGTTCTGATTTGACGCGCGGTGCGACGGGTGAATCTTCCGAAGCATCGTTCCGTAGATAGGAACTGACTGTCCGCTGACCATCGCAGTCCTTCATCACACCCTGGAGACCACGTGATACGCCTCAAGCACCTGCTCGGCATGCTCGCGCTCAGCGCCGCCTTTCCGGCTTCCGCCGGCGCCCAGGTGGACGCGCGGATGCTCCGGTATCCGGACGTCTCGGCCACGCACATCACCTTCGTCTACGCCGGGGACATCTGGATTGTCCCCAAGTCTGGCGGGACCGCCGTCCGCCTCAGCTCGCCCCCGGGCGAGGAGTCGTTCCCGCGGTTCTCCCCCGACGGCGCCAGGATCGCGTACACCGGCAACTACGACGGCAACCAGGACGTGTATGTCGTGCCCACCATGGGTGGCGCACCGACGCGACTGACCTATCACCCGATGCCCGACCGGATCGTGGACTGGCACCCGGACGGGACCCGCGTGATGTTCGCGTCGCTGCGCGAGAGCGGACGCCTCCGGTACAGTCAGCTGTACCTGGCGCCGGCCGGCGGCGGGGTAGCCACCAAGCTGCCCGTCCCCTACGGCGAGTTCGGCAGCTTTTCCGCCGATGGGAACACGCTGGCCTACATGCCGAAGACCCGGGACTTCCGCACCTGGAAGCGGTATCGCGGCGGCTGGGCGCCGGAGATCATCCTGTTCAATCTGCGGGATTCGTCGTCGACCAACATCACGAACAACGAGGCGAACGACGCGCATCCCATGATGCATGGGAACACGATGTACTTCCTGTCCGACCGCGGCCCCAACCAGCGATACAACATCTGGGCCATGGATGAGTCATCCGGCGCGACGCGCCAGGTCACGACGCTCAGCGACTTCGACATCACGTTCCCCGCCATCGGGCCGGAGGACATCGTCTTCGAGGCCGGGGGTCGGCTCTACCTGCTGAATCTCGCGAACGAGCGGACCACGGAGGTCCGGATCAACGTCGTGACAGACCTGGCGACGCTGAAGCCGCGGGCCGAGCGGGTGAACACGCGGATTCAGTGGGCGGGGATCTCTCCCACCGGGAAGCGCGCCACGTTCGTGGCGCGCGGTGATCTCTTCACGGTTCCCGCCGAACACGGCCCCATCGTCAATCTCTCGCGCTCGTCGGGGACGGCCGAGCGCTACGCCACCTGGTCGCCGGACGGGAAGACCCTCGCCTATTGGAGCGACGCCAGCGGCGAGTACGAGCTCACCGTGCGGGCGGCCGATGGTACCGGCACAGAGCGGAAGCTCACCTCCATGGGCGCCGGCTACCGCTACGCGCCACACTGGTCGCCGGACAACAAGAAGGTGGCCTTTGCCGACCAGAACATGCGGTTCTACCTCTACGACTTCGACCGCAATCGCGTGACGCGGATCGACAGCAGCGCCATCTGGATGGGCCACGGACAGCTCGCCAATCTGTCGTTCAACTGGTCCACCGACAGCCGCTGGCTCACCTACGCCCGGCCGGTCGAGACGTCGAACACGGCGGTCTTCCTGTACGACGCCACCGAAGGTCGTCTGCATCAGGCGACGTCGGGCTACTATGCCGACATCCAGCCGGTCTTCGACCCAGATGGGAAATACCTCTATTACCTGTCCAACCGAGCCTTCCAGCCTGTTTATGGTGACTTCGACAACTCGTGGACCTATCCCAACGCCACCGCGATCGTAGCCGTGGGGCTTCGGAAGGACGTCGCTTCGCCCCTGGCGCCGCGGAACGACATGGAGAAGGCGGACGGCGCGGACACGACGGACGCGAAGAAGGCGAACGGCGAGAAGGCCGACACGACCAAGCAGGCCCTGGTGATCGACCTCGATGGCTTCGAGGGTCGCGCCATCGTCCTTCCACCCACACCGGGGAACTACAACGGTCTGTCCGCCGCGAAGGGGAAGGTCCTGTACCTGCGGGGACCCCGCACCGGCTCCGGCGGGAACCAGAGCCCGATCGTTTACTTCGACCTCGCCGAGCGCGAGGAGAAGACGGTGATGGACGACGCGAACGGTTTCGAGCTCTCCCACGACGGCAAGAAGCTCCTCGTGACCAACAACGGGCGCTGGGCCATCGTGGACCTCAAGGCCGGGGTCAAGATGGACAAACCGCTCCGTACCACCGAGATGGAGACGGTCGTGGACCCGCGCGCCGAGTGGCGGCAGATGTTCACTGACGCCTATCGGTTCGAGCGGGATTTCTTCTACGATGCCAACATGCACGGCGTGGATTGGGACGCCATGCGGGATCGCTACGGCCGGCTGATCGACGACGCCGTGACCCGCTGGGATGTGAACTTCATCATCGGCGAATTGATCGCGGAGTTGAGTGCGTCGCACACCTATCGCGGAGGTGGCGACGCGGAGGATGCGCCCAACCGCGGGGTCGGCATGCTCGGAGCCGATTTCGCCCTCGAGAACGGGGCGTACCGGATCAAGCGGATCGTGCGCGCCGCGCCCTGGGACGATGTCCGATCTCCATTGGACGAGGCCGGCGTGGACGTGAGCGAAGGTGACTACCTCCTGGCCGTGAACGGTATTCCCATGAACACCTCCAAGGACCCGTTCGCGGCATTCGCCGGACTGACCAGCGCACCCGTTCTGCTCACGGTGAACGGCAGCCCCTCGATCGAGGGCGCGCGGACGGTGCTCGTGCAGCCTCTGGCAAACGACGTCGAGCTGCGCTTCATGGAGTGGATCGAGCAGCGCCGCCAGCGCGTCGAGGAAGCCACCGATGGTCGCATCGGCTATATCTACGTTCAGAGCACGGGTCGGGACGCGCAGAACGAGTTGGTCAAGCAGTTCATGGCGCAGTGGCGCAAGGAAGGGCTCATCATCGACGAGCGGTTCAACAGCGGGGGCCAGATTCCCGACCGCTTCATCGAACTCCTGAACCGCCCGCCGCTTGCCTTCTGGGCCACCCGCAACGGGGAGAGCTGGCAGTGGCCTCCCGTGGCGAACTTCGGCCCCAAGGTCATGCTGATCAACGGCTGGAGCGGGTCCGGTGGTGACGCCTTCCCGTACTACTTCCGCGAAGCCAAGCTCGGTCCCCTGATCGGCGAGCGCACCTGGGGTGGTCTCATCGGCATCTCAGGCGCGCCGGAGCTGGTCGATGGCGGAAACGTGACCGTTCCGACGTTCCGGATGTACGACCCGGACGGCACGTGGTTCCCGGAAGGCGTAGGCGTGGCACCGGACATCCCGGTCGAAGATGATCCGAGCGAGCTGGCGCGCGGGCGCGATCCGCAACTCGAGCGGGCGATCCAGGAAGTCATGCGGATGCTGCCGAATGCGACGAAGGCGACGCCGAGACCGCCCCGGGAAAGGCGATAGGGGAAGGGCGTGGACTGAGGAGGCAGGGCAGACGGCGAGACGGCAAGACGGCGAGCGGACGGCCAGCAGGCCGGAGGAAGATGGCATCCGGGCATGGGGTAATCCCCGTGCAGGGCGACCACCTTTCTCCTCGCCCCCAGGCACCGCTTGCCGTCTTGCCGTCTCGCCGTCTATCCTGCTCCCTCCCGTCCATTACCTTTCTCCTGTCACCCGACGAAGAGTCAATGCTCCATACCCGACCCCTGGGCCCCAACGCACCGGCCGTCTCCGCCATCGGCTACGGCGGCATGCATCTGTCCGTCACGGACCGCCCGACCGAGAGCGACGCCCTCCGCGTGATCCACGCGGCCCTCGATCACGGTGTGACGCTGCTCGACACGGCGGACGTCTACTGCCTCGACCACTCCGACATCGGCCACAACGAGCGCCTGTTCGCGAAGGCGCTCGCGACGTGGGGCGGCGACCGGAGCCAGGTCGTGCTGGCCACCAAAGCGGGCATGATCCGGCCGGACGGCCGCTGGGAGCGGGATGGTCGCCCGGCCCACATCACGCAGGCCTGCGAGCGGTCGCTCGCGGCCCTGGGGACGGACACGATCGACCTCTATCAGTTCCACGCGCCGGACCCCAAGGTGCCGTTCGCGGAGAGCCTGGGCGCCTTCAAGGCGCTACGGGACGTGGGCAAGATCCGCTTCGTGGGCGTCTCGAACGTCACGGTGGCGCAGATCGAGGAGGCCCGGGCCATCGTCCCGATCGTTTCGGTGCAGAACCGACTCAATCCGTTCTTCCGCGAGGCGATCGAGGCCGGCGTCGTTGCGCATTGTGCCGCCCACGGCATCGGCTTTCTGGCGTACAGCCCTGTTGGTGGTGGACGCCTGAACAAGAAACTCCCGACCCATCCACTGGCCGTCGCCCTCGGCGAACGGCATGGGGCCACTGCCCACCAGATCGTCCTGGCGTGGGTGCGCGCCCAGGGGCCCACCGTGATCCCGATACCGAGTGCCCGGTCCATCCAGCACACGCTCGATTCCGTGCACGCGGCGGCGCTGACGCTCTCCGAAGACGAACTGGGCGCCATCGACCGGGCGGAGTTTTCGCGGGCGTAGGGGGACGACGGCAGAGAGGGACGGCAGAGGGAAAACGGCAGAGAGAAAACGGCAGAGGGAAAACGGCAGAGAGAAGACGGCAGAAACGGCAGCGGAAACGCCCGGGGCGGTGGTCGAGTGGTCTGCCGTCACTGCCGTGGTGAGGTGGGGCGGTGAGGCGGGGCTGCCGTGGTGAGGTGGGGCGGTGAGGCGGGGCTGCCGTGGTGAGGTGGGGCGGTGAGGCAGGGCTGCCGC
>JAOUDR010000135.1 GCA_029859185.1 Gemmatimonadota bacterium | reverse complement strand
TTCCGCGGCTCCACCGGCTACGGGAAGGACTTCGTCAACGCGGCGAACCGCGAGTGGGGCGCCAAGATGCACGACGACCTCGTGGACGCCGTGCAGTGGGCGGTGGCCCAGGGCTACGCCGATCCGGAGCGGGTTGCCATCTACGGCGGTTCGTACGGCGGGTACGCGGCGCTCGCCGGAGCGACGTTCACGCCGGCGCTGTTCCGCTGTGCCGTGGACATCGTGGGCCCGAGCAATCTGATCACGTTCATCGAGACCATCCCGCCCTACTGGTCCACGTTCCTCGCGATGCTCAAGGAGCGGGTCGGCGATCCTGACACGGAGGCCGAGTTCCTGCGGTCCCGCTCGCCGCTCACGTACGTGGACCGCATCCGGATTCCCCTCCTGATCGCTCAGGGAGCGAATGATCCCCGCGTGAAGCAGGCCGAGTCCGAGCAGATCGTGGCGGCGCTCGAGGCCAAGGGGATCCCCCACGAGTACATGCTGTTCCCGGACGAAGGTCACGGGTTTGCGAAGCCGGAAAACCGTCTCAAGTTCTATGCGGCAGCGGAGCGGTTCCTGGCCGAGCATCTGGGCGGGCGGCACGAAGCCGGCGATGACGATCCCCGCGCTCATGGCGGAGGTGTGTGATGGAAACCACGCTGCGCGACTGGCTGTACGATCCGACGGTGGCCCGCCTGGTGACCGTCGGCGTCGGCCTGGTCCTCATTGCCGTGTTCGTGCGCGCGGCCCGTACCTCGCTCGGCCGCTATATCCGGGACACCGACACTCGCTACCGCGCGCGCAAGTTCGTCTCCTTTCTCGGCTACGTCGTCGCGTTCGTCTTCCTCACCGTCGTGTTCCGCAGCCAGCTCGGCGGCCTCACCGTGGCGCTTGGCGTGGCCGGTGCCGGCATCGCGTTCGCCCTCCAGGAGGTGATCGCCAGCGTCGCCGGGTGGGTCGCCGTGGCCTTGGGCAACTTCTACAAGGTCGGCGACCGGGTGCAACTCGGCGGAATCCGCGGCGACGTGATCGACGTCGGCGTGCTGCGCACCACGATCATGGAATGTGGCCAGTGGGTGAGTGGCGACCTGTACAACGGCCGCATCGTGCGGGTGGCGAACTCGTTCGTGTTCAAGGAGCCGGTCTTCAACTACTCCGGTGACTTCCCGTTCCTGTGGGACGAGATCACGGTCCCGATCCGGTATGGTAGCGACCACCGGCTCGCCCGTCAGATCCTGGAGAACCTCGTGCGGGACGAGGTTGCCGAGTATGCGGAGACCGCCAAGACGTCCTGGCGTGAGATGGTTCGGAAGTACCGCATCGAGGACGCGCGGGTCGATCCGCTGGTGACGCTCGTTGCGAACGACAACTGGATGGAGTTCACCGTGCGGTACGTGGTGGACTACACCCGTCGGCGGATCACCAAGGACCGGTTGTTCTCACGGCTGCTCGACGCGGTCGACGAGACCGGCGGGCGGGTGGCACTGGCGTCGGCCACGAACGAAATCGTCGCGGTGCCGGAGCTGCGAGTCCGACTGGCGGACGGCTCTGGGTCGGCGCCCGCAGCCCCATAGAAGTTCCGCACGGCGGCCGGTATCTTCACCCCTTCGGCCTGGGCCGAGCGCACGCACCTCCGCCGCCCGATCGCTGGGCCGGCACGCTGGCCCGGCCCGGGATTCCCGTTCGCGGCCCCCCGACACCAGTGGTTGTGGAGATCGACTATGAAGCTCACCTGGATGGCCGTCGCGTGCTGCCTGTTCGCCATGCCTGCGACGGTGCTCGCCCAGGACGAGGAGCCCGGGTTCGACCAGCTCGTCGCGACGTTCCAGCGGCCCTATCTCACGATCGGCACCCTGATGCAAGCCGTTGCCGACTTCCAGATCGAGCGAACGGTGGTGGGCAGCAACGGGTTCCTGCTCGGGAATGCCCGTCTCCGCCTCAGCGGCGAGCTCGACAACGGCTTCGGCTATCTCTTCCAGACGAACTTCACTGGCGGGCCCGCCATCCTCGACGCGCAGATCAAGTATCGGTTCTCGGGGACGGTGGCGATGAGCGCGGGACAGTTCAAGGCGCCGTTCAGCTACGAGTTCCTCACGTACGGCGGGAGCATCGACTTCGTCAATCGCGCCACTATGGTGACCGCCCTTGCACCCGGCCGGCAGGTTGGAGCCGACGTCACGCTGGGCCGGAACGACGGGCCGGCGACCCTGACGGCGGGCATCTTCAACGGCAACCGCATCTTCACCTCCGGCAACGACGGCAACGGCATGATGGTGGCGGCACGGGCGGCCGGCCGGCCGATCCGGGCCGATGGAGACGGGTCGCCGGAGCTGCTGGTGGGCGCCAACATCGCGTTCAGTCGGGACAGCGATGTCCTCATTCCCGGGGTGTCCACCAGTTTCGCGGGCGACCGCACACTGGTGGGTGCCGATGCCCGGCTGACGATCGACCGGCTCGTGGTCAGTGGCGAGTTCATCTACGCACACCTCGAGACCACGGCCGGCGCCACCACGGAACCCTGGGGCTTCCACACCACGGCCGGCTACATGCTCACCCCCAAGATGCAGGCACTCGTGCGCTGGGATCAGTTGCGGTCGGTAACCAACCCGACGAGCCACGTGCTCCTGCTGGGGTACAACGTCTGGCCTACCAAGGCGACCGAGATTCAGGTCAACTACCTGATCGACACGGATGACGCCACCTTCGACCATCACCAGTTGCTGGTGAACTTCCAGTTGGGGTTCTGACCATGCGCACCCCGTTCTCGTGGTTGCTGTTCGCAGTTGTCTGCGTGAGCCCTGTCCAAGCGCAGGTGGATTCCGCACAAACCCCTGTGGTCCCGCAAGGGGCACCGGTGGTGTTCCGCGGCGACACGCTGTTCTACATCCAGGCCCACATCGGCCCGTTCAGCCCGGCGGACCGGGCTCGTGCCGCCCAGGACCGGCTCGAGCGAGCGGCCGATGCGCCAACCCGCAAGACGGACTCCGTGTACGTCGTCTACCAAGGTGACGCCGCGGAAGTTCGGCTCGGTGAGGTCATCGTCACGTCGGTGCTGCAAGCGGATGCGCTCAGCGCCGGGATTCCCCGGGACTCACTCGCTGCGGAACGCGCCGCCATCATCGCGAAGGCACTCGCCAGCATTTCCGTGTGGGGCATCATCCGGACGATCCTGATCGGACTGGCATTCGCGCTGCTCGCGACGGCGCTCCTCGTCGTCGCGATCAAGCTGATGAACCGCTTCTTCCCCGCGGTGGAGGCACGGTTCGAGTCCTGGAGAGGTACCCGCGTACCAGCCATCCGCCTGCAGCGTTTGGTCCTGCTGTCGTCCGAACGCGCCACGGACGTGTTGATCCTCGGCGCCCGCGTCACTCGCATCGCGCTGATCGCCCTGCTGATCTTCTGGTACATCCCGCTCCTGCTCAACTTCTTCCCCTGGACCGAACCGTACGCCAACCGGTTTTTCGAGTGGGTGCTGACACCGTTACGCCAAGTCGGCGTCGCGTTGCTGGGCTACATCCCGAACGTCTTCTATATCGCCGTCATCGTCGCGGTGACGTACTACGGACTGAAGTTCATCCAACTCTTCTTCAACGGCATCAGCAGCGGCGCACTGCACTTCAGCGGGTTCTACGCCGAGTGGGCCGATCCCACGTACAAGATCGTCCGCTTCCTCGTCATGGCGTTCGCTCTCGTCATCATCTTCCCATACCTGCCGGGGTCTGGATCGGACGCGTTCAAGGGGGTGTCCGTCTTCTTCGGCGTCCTGCTGTCGCTCGGCTCCGCCGGGGCGATCGGGAACATGATCGCCGGCGTGGTGATCACGTACATGCGACCATTCGAGCTCGGCGATCGCGTCAAGATCGCCGACACCACGGGCGACGTGATCGAGCGGACACTGCTCGTCACTCGGGTCCGCACATCGAAGAACGTGGACATCACCATCCCCAACGCGATGGTCCTGTCCAGTCACATCATCAATTACAGCTCGACCGCCGACGACGGCGGGGTCATTCTGCACACCGGCGTCACGATCGGGTACGATGTGCCGTGGAAGCAGGTCCACAGTCTGCTGCTCGACGCCGCCGCTCGCACAAGCAACCTCATGCCGGAACCGAAGCCGTTCGTGCTCCAGACGAGTCTCGACGATTTCTACGTGAGCTACGAATTGAACGTGTACACCGAGGCGCCGAGCAAGATGCCCCGGATCTACTCGGAGCTGCACCAGCACATTCAGGATGCCTTCAACGAGGCGGGCGTGGAGATCATGTCACCGCATTACGGCGCGCATCGCGACGGCAATCAGGTCGCGCTCCCGCAGGACTACCTGCCCAAGTCGTATCAAGCGCCGGGATTCCGCCTGTTCAAGCTGGGAGGCGGGCCACCGCCGACGCCTGGCGGCGGGGAGCCGGCGGCGCCCTAGCGGCGGACGGCGCGCTCGTAGACGAGACGGCTGAGATCCGCCATCAACGCGGCCGAGCTGTCTTTGGACTCCAGCCCGCGAACCATGATGGCCAGTACGTAGCGGGTGCCGTCACCCGCCGCCACGATGCCGAAGTCGTGATGGATGCGGGTGATCTCCCCGGTCTTGTGAGCGACGCTGGCGTCGGCCGGCACGCCGGCCGGGATGGCATCGTTGAATTGCTGCCGCGTCATCACCGCTTCCATGTCCCGGCACGCCGTGCCGCTCGCCGCCCGATCCTCGGCGATGGCCGCGGCCACGAGGCCGAGATCGCGGGCGGTCGTCGTGTTCGACACCCCCGCCTCGTAGGCCTTGCCGTCCTCGACCCCGCGGAGCACCTCGATCGAGTCGGCCCCCAGCTCCCGCAGCGTGGCGGTCACCCGCTCGGCGCCAACCAGTTGAACCAGGATGTTCGTGGCGAGGTTGCTCGAGACCGTGATCATCAACTCGACCAGCTCGCGAATGGTCGCGTCGCCGCCGACACGTGCGTAGAGTGTCGTATCACTGTCATCGGTCGGAGTCACGCTGAAGGCCGATCCGTCGATCAGGGAGGGGAATTCATTGACTACGGGGATACGGTCGTCGAGTGCGAACATCCCGGCATCCGCATCCCGATACACCTGGATCATGACCGGCACCTTCATGGTGCTCGCGGCGTGCATGCGCACGTCGGGGTCGTGGAGCAGCGAGTCCGGGCGGCCGAGATGTCGGTAGTAAAGGCCGACTTCCGCGCCGCTGGCGGCAATGCGTTCGTGGATCAGGGCGGCGGTGTCGGGCATCGCGGGGCGGCAGCCCATGAGGGCGATTGGGGGCAGGAGGACGGCCAGTGTACGGAGTCTCATGCGCGCGAATATACTTCTCAAACCCCATGACGGCACGCGTCCGTATTCACTATCACCGGCCCGACCGCGGGACGACCGTGTTCGAGGAGCACGTGGTACTCGACGAGCCGGCGGTGAAGGTCACGCTGCTCGACCGCTATGACGGGCACGACACGTTCGCCGGGAGCCGCTTGATCCTCTCGGCCGGCGCTCCGGTCGTCTGGTTCGTGTACCCTGAGCTGTGCCGCGACGTGGGCCGCTTCCATTTGGCCGACGGCACGTTCACGGGCTGGTACACCAACCTGCGAGCTCCCATCCGCCTGAGTGGTCGCGACTGGTATTGCACCGATCTGTTCCTCGATCATTGGCTGCCGGCGGACGGTTCGCCCGCGACGTGGCTCGACGAGGACGAACTCGAGGCCGGTCGCAAGGCCGGACTCGTCAGCCCCGCGGATCTCGCCCTCGTGGCCCGGGAACGGTTGGCGACGGAAGCGGGAGTCGCGGACGGCACCTGGCCACCAGCGCTCGCCCGGGAAATCACGCTGGAGCGCGCTACGCGCCGACTCGATCAGGGAAGGTCTCCGTGAGTCCCCTTCCCGCGGCGGCCATCGCGGCGATTCTCTCCGACGAGTACGGGCTCGAAGGAACGGCGTCCCGCCTGCCGGGTGAGAACGAAAACTATCTGATCACCACCAGGCAGGGCGCGCGGTTCGTGCTCAAGCTCGCCACGGAGGGTGGCGGCGGTGACGTGCTGGACCTCGAGCGGATGGCCGCCGAGGCCATCGCGACGAGCGGCGTGGGCATTGCCGTGTCACGCATCATGCCGACCCGGCGCGGGCTGCTCGAGGCGCAATGTGACCCACCGGGCGACGGCGCGCTGCGCGCCCGCGTGTTCGAGTTCGTGCCCGGGATTCCCTGGGGCGAGGCCGATCCGGCGACCCCGCAGCGGCGCGCGCAGGTGGGCCGCTGCGTCGCGCGCATTGCCTACGCGCTCGCGCCCGTGGCGCACGGCGCGTCGCGCCGCACCCACCAGTGGGATCTCACCGCCGTCACGGCCCAGCGGGACAAGATCTCGCTGGTGGCTCCCGAGCGCCGGCACCTCGTGGACCAGGCGCTCGCGCTGTACGTCGCCAGCGCGCGACCATACCTCGACGCGCTCCCGCACTCCGTGATTCACGGCGACCTGAACGACGAGAACGTGCTGGTCTCGGGCGACCGGGTGTCCGGCCTCCTCGATTTCGGGGACTGCCTTTACAACCCCACCGTGTGCGACCTCGCGATCGCCCTCACCTACCTGGTGTTCGACGAGCCTGATCCGCTCGAGGCCGCCGCCGAGATCGTGGCGGCGTACCACGGGATCCGCCCCCTGTCGGTGCCGGAAGTCGAAATGCTGTTCCCGCTGATCGTGGGACGGCTCGCCAATTCGGTGCTGATCGCGGCGGCCCGGCGGCGCATCGACCCGGACCGCACGTCCTGGTTCGTCACCGAGCCGCGCGCGTGGCGTGCCCTCGAACGACTGCTGGCAATCGATCCGGTCACGGCGGCGGCGACCCTCGCGACGGGCACGCGCCTGAAGATCGGCGCCGGGCAGCCCGCGCCGCGCGCGCTGCTGCTGGAACGGCGACGGCAGCACTTCTCCGATGCGCTGTCGCTGACCTATCGGGAACCGGTGCGATTCGTGCGCGGCAGGGCGCAGTTCCTGTTCGACGATCGCGGCTGGCCGTACCTCGACCTCTACAACAACGTCTGCCACGTCGGCCACTGCCACCCTCGCGTGGTCGCGGCCGGCCAGCGGCAGAT
>JAOUDR010000134.1 GCA_029859185.1 Gemmatimonadota bacterium | reverse complement strand
GGCGGATTCCATGCGCGTCTGCAGCTCCCGGCCCCGCTCGTCCAGCGCTCCACCCAGCGCCCCCAACTCGGTCATGCGACGGTGTAGTTCATCGATGAATTCGCGCCGCTCCTCGATGGCGGAACTCGACTCGTTGAGGCGCTGAACCTGCTTCTGCACGAAGTCGAGCGTTGGCGTCATCTTGCGCAGCTCGTCCGTGCGCCCTTCGAGGGTGGCAAGCGACTGCTCGACCTCGGCCAGCCAGGTGCGGGTCTCAGACTGGCTCTCGCGCACTCGCGCAACGTCCGCCGCGGCGAGCCGCGTCTGTTCGAGCGCGTCCTTGACCAAGGCGTGCGTGCCCCGGAGTTGTTCGACGTCCCGGAGTGCCGCCTCGACCGACGGCCGTGTTTCCTCGACGCGCGCGATCCGCTCGCCCGCGCTGCGGGCCAGTGCGCCCGTCTCGTCCAAATCCCGCCGGATCGCCTGGACCTTCCGGGTCTCCTCGTCCAGCCGCCCGACCTCCTGGGAGATGGTCTGGATCTGTGCGGTCAGACCCTGCGTCTGGGAGGCCAGCTCAGCGACGACCTCACCGGACTCGCTGAGGCCGTTGAACCGGGCCTCGAAGTCCGCCAGGACACTGCGCAGGTCCGATACCCGCTGGTTCACCGCTTCCAGCCCGCGGTTCTCGAAGTCGAACCGCTCCACCGTCTTCCGTACTTCATCACGCGCCGCTCCCAGCTCCGTACGCACCACCCGGAGCTGCTCATCGCTCTCAGACTGGATCCGGTCCACCTCCTGTGACCGCCGGATGACGCCGTCGTGGAGCGCCTGGAGGGACGCCAGGTCCTCCTGGAGGGCGGCCAGGGTCTTCGTGTTCTCCTCCTGTTGGCGGACGCCGGCGTCGATGCGCCGCATCGTATGATCGAGGTGTTCGGCCCGCGCGGCCGCCTGCTCCACCGCGTCGCGCTGTGCCTGGAGCGCTGCCGTCTTCTGCGCGACGTAATCGCCGAGCGCCTTCAGCGTGCCGAGCTTGTGCTTGGCGTCCTCCACGGCCCGCCCAACGTCGTCCATCCCGCGCAGGGTCTGCTCCATCAGCGCCAACCGGCGCTCCTTGTCCTGGAGGCCCCGCGTCAGGTCTTCGTGCTGCCGTTCAAACGCGTCCATCTTGGACAGCCCTGCCTTGTGGGTGTCCATCATCCGGTCATGCTGCTCGCGCATGCGGGCCAGTTGCTCGCCCGCGCCCGCCACCTGCCCGCGCAGCGCGTCCGCGTCGCCCTGCAACTGGCGGAACGGCGCATCCACCTCCAGGAACGTCCCCAGCCGCTCCTTGAGTTCGAGGGCGAGATCGACCTTGTGGCTCAACTCCTCGATCTGCGACCGGACGCGCTGCACGTCGTCAGCCGCGTGCGTGATGCGCGCCTCCGCCTGCCGCTGGCTCTGTCCCAGCCGCTCGCCGCGCTCATCGAGGGTCTCGAGCAGCGCCGTCAGGCGTTCGACCCCGCTGAGGCGCTGCTCCAGCCCCTCGAGTCGCGCAGTCATCGCGTCCGTATCGCTCTGCGCCTTCGCGATCGGCGCGCTCATCTCCCCGACGCGGGTCAGGGACGTGCGAGCGCTCTTCACGAGCACCTCGCAGTGACTGCGCTCCTGCGTGATCTCCTGCAGGACCGCGCGCATCTCGTCCGTCATTTCCTGATCTCTGGAGCCGTTGCCGAGCAGATTCTTGAGCAGGTGGGCCATGGTACCATCCTCCGACACGCCGGGTCGCCGCCGGAAGGGCACCGGCGGCTGGGACCTCAAGGGGGAAACGCCTCGTCAAATCCGGTTGGAGACACCGCGCGCGCCGAGCAGGCCAGGTCCGGCTGCTCGGGCACACCGTTGACGCAGACCGGCACCCCAGGATGGCGAGGGGCCTCGCGCCGGACCGTGCCGCGCGTCACACCAATGACGACGGACCCCCGACACCCGTCTGAGGGCTGCGCCCAGGGTCTGGCCGGGCCGAGCGGATCCGGTCCTGATGGTCGGCCGCCGGGTGGTTCCGTGGTTGGCTGGCGGGCTGAGCGGGGTGGCGAGATCGGGCCACAGGGCGCTCGGGGCCGCCGTGGCGTGGCGGGGTCGGGTGGGGGCCACGCCGGGCACTGCCCCGGATCCCCCCGCCAGGGCGGTGTACAGGTCGGTCGACCGCCGGGCGTAGCCCCACGCCCGGCGGTCAGGCGATCTTCGGCCTAGCGGACCGGCGTCACCCAGTCATACGACAAGTCGATGTGCGGCCGGGAGTCGGCCGGATCCGGCGCGTAGAGCCGCACGACGCGGGCGGTCATCGAGATCAGCTTGCCCTCGTAGATGGTCTTCGTGTCCAACCAGGTTACCCTGGCGCTCTTGCCCTTCTTGAGCATGAACCGACGCATGGGGTTTCTCCGTGCCGAGGCTTCGCGCCCGGCAAGCGCGAACGGGCGGGCCCCAACGCTTCGAGGTTGGGTCCCGCCCGCCGATAGTCGTCGGCGCGCAACGGGGCGCGCCTGTTAACGTTAAGCATAACCGGCTCACCCCCCCGGCGGCAGGTGAGGGGTGGGCTCCCTCGCGTCGTCCCCTGCACTAAGTTCCCCTGTCCCACGTGTGGGAGAGGGGCCAGGGGTGAGGGAACCATGGTGAACGTCTGGCGGGCGCTCGTCCGCCCACGCGGCGATGCACGGCTCGACCTCTTCCTCCGAGCCGCCGCCGGCCTGGCCCTGCTGGGCATCCCCATCATCCTGCTCTTCCCGCAGGCGGTGACGCTGGTCTGGCTGGCGGTGCTGTCCCTGCCGGCCAACAGTCCCCTGAGCCCCATCCTTCCGACGGCATTCGAGCCGCTGATCATGGAGGCCGCCAAGTATGAGGGCGCCGTCCCCGTCACCCTCGTAGCCACCGCCGGCTACATGTACATGGAGTACGTGAACTGGCGCGTCTACATGTGGATCCTGAGCTGGGATCGGCTGGAGGGTTTGGGCTCGCGCCGCACGGTGCGCTGGGGCGTGGACCACTTCGCGCGCGCCCCGTTCTGGACCGTCGTGGTGTTCGCGTTCACCCCGCTGCCGTTCTTCGTGGTGCGCGCGCTCGCCATCCTCCATCGCTGGCCCGTGTGGCGCTTCATGCTCGCGACCCTGCTCGGTCGCATGCCGCGCGTGTTCCTGTACGCGTGGTTCGGGGAGATGTTCGCCATCCCCACCTGGATGCTGGTGGCGGTGATCCTGGGTGGTACCGCCGCCGTCGTGGGCGGCCGATTGCTGCGCGGCGAGCCCGTGCTGGCCGAGGTCACGACCGCCAAGGCCGCGACGACCACGACCGACACCGCGTGATGCTCCCCAACGCTCGGCGTCCGCTTCTGGCTACTGCCGGACCGGCCCCAGCCAGCGATCCAGCCAGTCGACCACTTCCGGCACCAGCATGGCCCGCGGTACGAAGTGGCTGCCATCGTACACCACGTGCCGTTTCTGGTCTGGTGGGGAGCCGAGCAGCCGGTACAGCGGGATTTGTGAAGTCTCGATCGGGAAGAAGAAGTCGTATCGGCCGTTCGCCATGAGCACCGGGATGCGTACGCGCGGCGCGTAGTTGAACGGGTCGGCCTCGGGCAACGAGCGCTGGAGCTTGAGGCCGGCCACATAGAGCACGGCGACCTTGAGGCGTGGCTCGAGGGCGACGAGCAGCGGGCCGAGGCGCCCACCCCAGCTATAGCCCAGAAACCCGACTCGCGCGGAATCCAGGTCGGACCGCGACACGACGTAGTCCACCGCTCGTCGGAAATCCCGCCCCCAATACGTCACACGATCCCGGTAGGCCGTCGACGTGTCCGGCTGGTCGGTGGTGATGCCGCGGTCGCGCTCGTAGGTGCCCCAGTAGATCGGCACCAGGAGCGCCCGCCCGCTTTTAATGACGTAGTCCCAGGCCGTGGGGCTCGCCTCTACGAACGAGCGCTGGAAGATGGCTGCGGACCCGGGGAAGAACACGACCGTCTGGAAGGGAGGTGTGGCGTTTCGCGGGACGTAGAGGTACGCCGGGATCCGCTCGTCGCCGTATGCCGCGGTGAACGATACGCGCTCGCGGATCCAGTCTTCCGTGGTGTCGGCCTGCTCCAACACGGCGTCGAGTGGCCGCGGGTCGTACGCGTACAGGCGCCGGAAGATGGCAAACTCGGCGTCCGAGGCCGGACGCTCGCTCAAGAAGTCACGGGCCGGCCGCGTGATGGGGGCGAGTGCCTGCCGCACCGCGTCGGTCTCGGTCGGGTAGCTGGCGAGGCGAAACCCGTTGGTCGGGCTGCGATCCCACGGCGACTGTCCGTACGCGTCCACGAACATGTAGGCCGCATCGTTCCAGCCGCCACCGAAGATGAAGCGCTGCGTGCCGCTCTCGTTGGCGCACCACTCCCGCACGTTCCCGGCCATGTCGAACGTGCCATAGGGACCAAGGCCGCGGAACTGCCCGACCGGGGCGAGCCCGGTCCCACCGAGGTTGCTGGCCGGGACGATCCAGTTGGCGGCCCACGTCCCGGCCGCGCGGTTCCAGTGGTACACCGATGGGAGCGACCGCTTGCTGAACCGCGCGAACGCCGCAGCTTCGTACCAGCTCACCCCACCCACCGGGTAGTCATCCTGCCCGTCGGGATAGTCACCCAGCTCCCAGGTGCTCGGGCCGGGCCGGCCGGTGCGGTCGACGAAGACACGCCGCGCTGCTTCCCAGGAGAGCCGCCGACCATCACGCTCGAACGGTGTCGTCCACCACGTCGAGTCCGCGTACCCGCCGGCGTCCACGAACGCCTTGAAGCGGCGGTTCGTGACCTCGTACCGGTCCATCAGATACTCGGGGAGGACCAGGGTTGGCAGGCCCTCGAGGCCCGGGGCCTGAACGGTAACGCTCCCGCCGCCGACCAGGACCGTGCCCGCCGGCAGCTCGTCCGCCGCGGGGAGTCGAATCGTGTCTCCCGAGGCGAGGGAGATCCCCCAGACCGCCCAGACGGTACCCTCGAAGCCCACGGAGCCGGGCCGCTCGAGCCGGAGGTGGAACGGCTCCCGCGGCACCCAGATGCTGTCGGTCGGTGTGGTGCCCAGCGGATGCCATGAGGTGTCGGTGCTCGCGAACGGCCGCCATGACGCGTGCGCCCCCGCGGGGAGTGTCACGATGCGGACCTGGGAAGCGAACTGCCGCCAGAACGCGATTGCGGCGGTGTCGCTCGTTCGTGGCTGACCGAGTTGTTCGGCGAGCAGGAACGCCTCACCGAGCCGCGCCGAGTCGGCGAGTTGCACGATGCGGGCTTCGAGCCCGGCCCGCCTGGTGCGTGCGTTGGACTGAAAGGCCAGCAGTCCCGCGATGGCGGCGACGATCACGACGGCGCCACCGGCGAGCACCGGAACACTCACCGACCGGCGGGCGTCGGCTTCGGGCGCGGTCACCGCCGCGAGCGCGGCCACGAACGCTTCCGTGGTGGGAAAGCGGTCGTCCCGCAGCGGGGCAAGGGCGCGGGTGAGGACGTCCGCCAGGGCGGGCGACATGCTCCGGACAGGTGCCATGTCGGGTGGGCCGAGCAGCCGGGCCGTGATGACCGCCTGCGGTGTCGGCCCGTCGTGCGGCGGCACCCCGACGACCATCTCGTAGAGGATGCACGCCAGCGAGTAGATGTCGCTGCGCGCGTCGAGGGCGCGCTCCCCGGTGGCCTGCTCGGGACTCATGTACCGGGGCGTCCCGATCGAGAGCCCCGTTTCGGTGAGTCGGTCAGACCCGAGTTCGTGTCCCACCAGCGCGATGCCGAAGTCGGCGAGCAGCGGCTCGCCGTCGCGCAGCATGACGTTCTCCGGTTTGAGGTCGCGGTGCAGGATCCCCTCGCGATGCGCCGCGGCCAACGCACGCGCGAGCTGCAGCGTCATCGTGACGGCTTCGGTGACCTCGAGGCGGTTGCCGCTCAACCGCTGCCGCAGCGACTCGCCCTCGACGTACGGCATCACGTAGTACAGGAGCCCATCGGCATCGCCCGAGTCGAACAGCGGCAGGATGTGTGGATGTTGGAGGTTGGCGGTGACCTCGATTTCCTTGAGGAACCGCTCGGCGCCGAGCACGGCGGCCAACTCGGGATGGAGCACCTTGAGCGCCACCTTGCGGTGGTGCTTGAGGTCGGCGGCGAGATAGACCGTGGCCATGCCCCCGCGACCGAGCTCGCGCTCGAGCGTGTATCGTCCGGCAAGGGCGCTCTTGAGCTGGTCGAACTGGTCGGGCAAGGCCGCTGTTTCCGGTGGGGGAGTGCGTAGCATAGGCCGGGTGGACTTGATCGGCTAGTGGTCCAGCGCGCCGCCCGTCCCTCCCCTCCGCGAAGTCGGATACTCGTGATAGCTTCTTGTGCCATCCATCATCCTGACGCCCACCACCCTCGAGGACCACAATGCGTTGGACGCGCCGGACCGGACCCAGTGACGTCGAAGATCGCCGCGGCGTCGGCGCACGACCCGGACTCCGAGTTGGGCTCGGCGGCATGGTGGTCCTGCTGCTGCTGAGCGTCGTGTTCAAGCAGGATTTCTTCTCGCTGCTGGGGGGCGGCGGCGCGATGCTGCCGTCGGACGCCGCGGCACCGGTCGTCGCGGATCCGGAGGAAGAGCGCCTCGCCGAGTTCGTGGAGTTCGTGGTGGGTGACGCACAGGACACCTGGACCGCCCTCCTCGGCCAGGACTACCGCCGTGCGCGGCTGGTGTTGTTCCGCGGTGCCGTGCAGTCAGGCTGCGGCTACGCGCAGGCGGCCATGGGGCCGTTCTACTGTCCCGCCGACGAGAAGGTCTACATCGACCTCGGCTTCTACGACGAGCTGCGCACCCGCTTCGGCGCGCCTGGGGATTTCGCGCAGGCCTACGTGATTGCCCACGAGGTGGGCCACCACGTGCAGCACCTGCTCGGCATCGAGAGCGCCATGCGGCGCGAGAGCCAGCAGCGCCCCGACCGCGCTAACAGCCTGTCCGTGGCGCTCGAGCTCCAGGCCGATTGCTTCGCGGGTGTATGGGGATACAGCACGGCGCAGCGGGACATGCTGGTGAGCGGAGACGTGGAGGAGGGACTTCAGGCCGCCGCTGCGGTGG
>JAOUDR010000133.1 GCA_029859185.1 Gemmatimonadota bacterium | reverse complement strand
GAGCACGTCGAGTGTACGGGCCAGCACTTCTTGCGCGGCGGGCGACACTGGGGCCTCCGCCGTGAGGACACCGGCCAAGCGTGCGATGTCGATGTGCCGACTGCCCACCGGCCCGAGCTCCGCCGCCAGCACCGCGAGGCGGTCATCCGCTTCGCTGCGGTGGGTGTCGAGATAGACCCGAAGCTCCTCGAGCGTGGCGGCAACCGCCGACTCGAAGGCCTCGCGGGGCGCTTGCAGGGCCGTGAGGGCCGCGGCCGTGCGCGGGTCAGACGGCATACTTGTCGAACTCCTCGTTGAGCCGCGCGATCTTCTCCTGCGCGGTGTGAACACGCTGGGCGCGCAATTCCTCGTACCGCTCCCGCGACTCGTCCCGGAAGAAGATCCCGAGGCGGATCTTGTCGGCCGGTTCCGCCAGGTGGCGGCCCGTATCGAGGTCCCGCGGGTCGTGCACGCGCTTCTGCGTATAGATCTTGTCCAACTCGGGCGTTTCGACTCCATCGGGGTGGACGAGCATCTCGATCATCTTGGGATTTCGCACCGCCTCCTCGAACATGTCGCTCGTGTACTGCGGGCACCGCTGGAGAATGCGGACGAACGAGAAGCCACGATGCCGATACGCCGCCTGGATCGTCGCATACAGGTGTGCTGGAATCCAGTCCGCCGTCTGCGCGACGAACGAGGCATTCGACACCCCGAGCGTAGCCGACAGCGGGTTCAGCGGCATCAGGAAGCTGCCTTTGGGCTGCGTGTTGCTGGCATAGTGCTGCGGCGTCGTGGGTGAGGTCTGGTTCTTGGTCAGTCCGTAGATGCCGTTGTCGAGCATCAGCGCGACCATGCTCACGTTGTAGCGCACCGCATGAATCCAATGACCCGCGCCGATCGAGGTGCAGTCGCCGTCACCCATGACCACGAACACGTGCAGGTCCGGCCGGCGCAACTTGACGCCCGTCGCGATCGGCAATGCACGCCCGTGGATGCCGTGGAACCCATACGTCTTGAGGTAGTGCGGGAAGCGACTGGCGCAGCCAATACCCGACACGAAGACGGTGCGCTCGGGCGGGAGCTGCTCCGCCTCGAGGAGGCGCTCGACGGCTGCCAAGATCGCGTGGTCGCCGCACCCTGGGCACCAGCGCGCCAGGCCGCCGGCGTAGTCGTCCATGGACCAACTGCGGTCGTCGTCGTCGACGCCACAACCGAACAGAGAACATGACGTCTGGCTCACGACGGCCTCCCGGGCAACATGGTCTTGATACCTTCGAGAATCCCCTTGGGGCGCAGCGGTTGGCCGGGCACGCGCGTCCAGCAGTCCACATCCACGAGCGTGTGGGCGCGGAGCAGGAACGCCAGCTGTCCCATACGGCGATTCTCAACAGTGATGTACGGATCACCGAGGCGGTCGGAGTAGTTGATCTCGACAGTGCCGACCTTGCGGAACCGCGCGAAGATCTCCTTGAGCCCCGGTTCGAGTGGTGACAGGAAACGGAGTTGCACGGTCGAGACCCGCAGACCTTCCGCGCGAGCCTTGTCCACGGCTTCCTCGATCGCGCCCTTCGTGGACCCCCAGCCTACGACGAGCAAATCGCCCTCCGGATCCCCATAGACCTCGGGAGGCTTCAGCGATTGCTGCAACACCGCGAGCTTGCGGCTCCGCATGGCGCACCCACGCTCGTGGGACTCTGGATCGTACGCCACCTTTGACAGCTCGTCGTGCGACAGGCCCGTGAGCGTATGCATGCCGCCCGGCTGACCCGGAATGAACCGACGGGAGAGCCCAAGCTCCGGATCCCAGTCGTACGGTTTCACGCCCTCGGTGACGGGGCTGAGATCGATGGGCGCCGCTTGCCACCGCGCATCGAGGTTCGGGCGAGGGAACGGTTGGACGCCCGTGGCGAGGTTGGCGTCGGTGAGCACGATCACGACGCCACGGATTGCCTCGGCGATGCGGCGCGCGGTGACCACCATGTGAAAACACTCTTCGATCGTGGCTGGCGCCAACACCACCTTGGGCGCGTCCCCGGGCTGTGCATAGAGCGCGGCAAGTAGATCCGACTGCTCCACCTTGGTGGGAAGACCCGTACTGGGCCCGCCACGCTGGACGTCCAACACCACCAGCGGGACTTCCACCATGACCGCGAGGCCGATGAACTCCGTCTTGAGCGCCAAGCCAGGGCCGGAGGTGACCGTGAACGCAACCTTGCCGGCGTACGACGAACCAATTGCCACACCGGCGGCGGCGATCTCGTCCTCGGCCTGATGGACGATCCCACCGAACTCCTCGAAGATCTCGCCGAGGTAGTGGGAGACCGACGTGGCCGGCGTGATCGGGTACATCGCGCAGAGCTCCATACCCGCGGCAATCGCCCCCATAGCCAGCGTCTGATTGCCATTCATCACGATCATGGGCGTCGAGGGCTTCTCGATCGGCACGTTGATCCGGAAGTCGAGATGCTCCTGCGCCCACTGATAGCCCAAATCGAGCAGCGCGATGTTCGTCTCCGCCACCACCGCAGCCTTCTTCCGGAACTGGAGGCGAATCAGATCGCGGACCGTCTCGACGTCGCGCTCGTAGATCCACGAGAGCAGGCCGAGCACGAACATGTTCTTCCCGCGACGCGGGTTGTCCGTAATCGTCAGGCACTGCTCTTCCATCGGTACTTCCACGATCCGGTAGGACGTCGTGGAGAGTTCCTCCATCACCTCGACCCATTCCCGGCGGATGTCTTCGTCGTCGTGGGTCGCCCACATGTTCTCGACGAGGATGATTGCGTCTTCGTGGAGCGCATCCAGGCGGTGACGCGCGGCGAGCACTTGCTCGTTGAAGGCAACAACGAGGTTGGCCGCATCACCCCAATTGGTCACCGGCTTGGTACCGATGCGGATGCGATTGCCGGAGGCCCCCGCCGGCGATCGGGCCGGAGGCTGGATCTCCGCGGGGATGAGCTCGACGGTCCACGCGCCGTTCCCCATCCGGGCTGACACCGCGCCGAAGATCTGGCCGCATTTCTGCGCACCCTCACCGGAGTCCGAGACGATCTCGACCGTGTGCTCGGGGACCGTCGTCACGACGGGGCCGGTGGGGGTCGAGGCTTTGCGTTTCTTGGTCGCCACTGAGGCGGAACTAGACATGCGCGAACCTGCTTCAGGGGTTCGAATTGGTGCTCACTGCAACCGCGACCGCACGATCGTCAGCCGCAGGGGCGCTTGCTGGGCACTCCGGCTCCGGATCGGCGTGACGCGACGAGCGGTCGCGGTTCACGGACACCCGGGATGTTAATAGGAAAGGGGGGCAGAGCGTCCGAAGTTTCATATGAAGACACCTTTAAGGAGCATGAAATTCTAAAGGCCGCCATGGAGGTCGGTCACCCCGGGACTGTCCAGGTCCGTCCCTTCCTCAGCAAGGCGTTGAGATCGAGTTCGGCCACGGGTGTCGAGCCGAGCTGCGCTAGCGCTTCCCGCTCATAGGTGGGGGCGGGATCGCAGTGGATCACGCCGAGTGCAATCGGGAGCTGAGGCGGTTGCATGGCCACGAGCAGCTGGGCCATCGCGTGATCGCGCTCGTCGTGCACCAGGATGTCCTCCATGCCGACCCCGTTTTCACCGAGGGTCACGGCCTCGAGGACAATGGAGCCGGGGCGCAGGCGGATGCCCCGGTTCCGTTCCTTCCCAAAGAGCATGGGCTTCCCGTGCTCGAGGTGCAGCTGTTGCTCGACGGCGATTCCCTTCTCGGTGAACGCCGCGAACGCGCCGTCGTTGAAGACGACGCAGTTCTGGAACACTTCCACGAACGACGCGCCCTTGTGCTCATGGGCACGCGAGAGCACTCCCATGAGGTGAGGTGTGAGGGTGTCGATCGAGCGCGCCACGAACCGCGCGCCCACGCCAAGGGCAAAGGCCCCCGGGGCGATGGGGTTGTCGATCGAGCCCATGGGTGTCGATGGCGATCGGAAGCCCCGGCGGGATGTGGGGGAGTACTGTCCCTTGGTGAGCCCGTACACCTCGTTGTTGAAGAGGATGATCTGGAGGTCCACGTTGCGCCGTAGCATGTGCAGCATGTGGTTCCCGCCGATCGACAGCCCGTCACCATCACCCGTGATGACCCAGACGTCGAGCTCTGGATTGGCCAGCTTCACGCCGGTGGCCAACGCGGGGGCGCGTCCGTGGATCGTGTGGAATCCGTAGGTCGAGACGTAGTACGGGAAGCGCGACGCGCAGCCGATCCCCGAGACGAAGACCGTGTTCTCGCGGCGGACACCTAGATCGGCGAGGGTCCGTTGGACCGCCTTCAGGATGGCGTAGTCGCCGCAACCGGGGCACCATCGGACCTCCTGATCGGAGCCGAAGTCCTTGGCCGACAGCTGAGGCAATTGCGTAGTTGTCATAACTACTTCTCCAAGGCGGCTCTCACCGCGTCCACGATCTCACGAACCTTGAACGGTTTCCCCGTCACCTTGTTGACCCCCTTGGCGGGAACCAGGTATTCACTGCGTAACACGGTCACGAGCTGCCCAGTGTTCATCTCCGGGACCAGGACCGCCTTGAACCTCCGCAAGAGGTCACCGAGGTTGGGCGGCAGCGGCCAGAGGTAGCGCAGGTGGATGTGTGCTACCTGCTTTCCTTCGGCATGCAGAATCCGCACGGCCTGGTGGATCGGCCCCCAGGTAGACCCCCAACCCACCACCGCGACGTCCCCCGACTCGACCCCGATGGAGATCTCCTGGCGCGGGATATCCAGCGCGATGCGCCGCAGTTTCTCGAGGCGGATGTCCGTCATGTACTGGTGGTTGTCCGGGTCGTAGGAGATGTTGCCGGTGCCGTGGTGCCGCTCGAGTCCCCCAATACGATGCTCCAGGCCAGGGGTGCCTGGTATGGCCCAGGCGCGCGCCAGCGTCCGCTCATCGCGCATGAACGGCTGGAAGCCTTCGGGGTCCGTCCGGAACCGAACCGGGAACGGCTCGACGGCGTCGGCATCCGGAATCAGCCACGGCTCGGCAGCGTTCGCCAGGAACCCGTCGGTCAGCAGCATCACCGGAGTCATGTAGGTGACGGCAAGGCGAACCGCTTCGATGCCGACTTCGTAGGAGTCGCTAGGAGTAGCAGTAGCAACTACCGGCAGTGGTGCGTCGCCGTTCCGCCCAAACAACGCCTGATAGAGGTCGGATTGCTCGGTCTTGGTTGGCAGCCCCGTGGACGGCCCCGCCCGCTGGGCGTTGACGATCACCAGCGGCAACTCGGTCGCAATCGCGAGCCCGATGGCCTCACCCTTGAGCGCGATTCCCGGCCCCGAACTCGAGGTCACTCCCAGCGCCCCGGCGTAGGAGGCTCCGATGGCGGAGCACACCGCCGCGATCTCGTCTTCCGCCTGGAACGTGACCACCCCGTACTCCTTGAACCCCGCCAGGTTGTGGAGGAGGGGGGACGCCGGCGTAATCGGGTAGGAGCCAAGAACCATGCGCTGTATCCCTGAGGCCTTGAGCCCCGCCAGCAGACCCCAGGAGAGGGCCTCGGTTCCGCTCACGGTCCGGTAGGTCCCCGGGGGCAACTCGGCAGCGGCCACGGAGTACCCGGCCACATGCGACGGCATTTCGGCGGTCTCGCCAAAGGCGTGGCCCGCATTGAGGGCTCGCAGGTTGGCGTCTCGGACATCCGGCGTCGCCGTGAACTTCTTCTCGATCCATTCGACCGTGGCCCGTCGTGATCGGCCGTACATCCAGAGCATGAGCCCCAGCGCCCACATGTTGCGGCAGCGCAGGGCTTCCTTCTGCGAGAGCCCCAGGCCGTCCACGGCATCCATGGCATGGCGCGTGACATCGAGCTTCAGGACCTGGTATGGTGCCAGCGCGTGGTCGTCGAGCGGGTTCTTCGCGTACCCGGCCTTCTGCAGATTCCGGTCGGTGAAGGAGCCCGTGTCCACGAGCACCGTCCCGCCCATCCGGAGGTCGGCGAGACTCACCTTGAGCGCGGCGGGGTTCATGGCCACCAACACGTCCAGCTCGTCACCGACCGACGTGATGTCCAGCGCCCCGAAGTGGATCTGGAAGGCCGAGACGCCGTAGGTGGTGCCGGCCGGGGCCCGGATCTCCGCTGGGTAGTCCGGGAACGTCGCGAGGTCACTGCCGGCGAGGGCAGTCTCCTGGGTGAAGCGGAGTCCGGTGAGCTGCATCCCGTCGCCGGAGTCGCCGGCGAACCGGATAACGACGGTGTCGCGCACCTCGCGCTCGGGACGCGTGGCGGAAGGGGAACTCATGGTGCGGCGGCCTTTCTGACTGGGATACGAAGTATAGGGGGAGCGAGGCCAGGGGGCAGGGGGGTAGCGGCGGCTCGTTGGGGCGCGCCAGCGGCGCACTCCGTGATCGACCGACGGCTTGCGCCGAGCCTCTCGCGGACGCATTTCGCTATCTGCCCGGGATTGTGCGCCGCCGCACAGCCGAGACCCTACGCCGGGTGTTAACAAGGGGGGGACCGACCATCCCATCATGCCCAGAAAGACCGCCCCTCCCGCGCACATGAGCGGCGCCGGCAAGTGGATCACGGCCACGATCACGACCGGGGCCGCGCTGGCTGCCCTGCTGGTCAACGCCCGCAACCTGGGCATGAACCAGTGGCTCGGCATTGCGGACTACTCCGCGCGGCGGGTCTGGGTCACCCCGCGTGCCGACACGCTGTTCGCCGTGGGAGACACTACGGTCCTGGCGGCGACCGTGACCGACGAGCGGGGTGCGAGCCTCACCGGGGTCAACCTGAAGTGGCGCAGCGCCGACGCTGGGGTCGCCACGGTCGACTCCGCGGGCACCGTGGTCACCCGCGGACCGGGAGTCGCGATCATCACGGCGTCGGTCAGGGACGTCGGGTCCGAGGCACGCATCGTCGTGCGGCAGGTCCCGATGCGCGTTGCCATTCCCGGTGACTCCGTTGTTGGCGTGCTCGAGGGAGACACGCTGCGATTCGTGGCGCAGACGCTCGACGCGCGCGACCAGCCGATCCGCGCGATGGCTCCGCACTGGACGTCCGGTGACAGCAGCATCGTGGCGGTGGACTCCATGGGGCGAGCCCTCGCGCTCGCACCGGGCTG
>JAOUDR010000132.1 GCA_029859185.1 Gemmatimonadota bacterium | reverse complement strand
GTACCGCCGCTGGCCAAGGAGATCTGGCGCATGGAGATGATCTCGCCGGAGCGGCAACGGGTCTCGCCGTTCTTCCTCGGCGGGGAGGTCTTCCAGGTCTCGTATCCGACCGATGCCATGACGCACGAGGACAAGCTCATGAGCATGCGGGGCAACAACCCGCACTTCTCCCGCGCCACGGCGCACCACGAGATGATCCCCGGACACCACCTCCAGGGGTTCATGACCTCCCGGTACCAGACGCACCGCCGCGTCTTCTCCACGCCGTTCTGGGGCGAGGGCTGGGCCCTCTACTGGGAGATGCTGCTCTGGGACCTGGACTTCCCCCGGGGACCGGAAGACCGCATCGGGATGTTGTTCTGGCGCTCGCACCGCGCAGCACGGATCATCTTCTCACTCCGATTCCATTCGGGTACCATGACACCGCAGGAGGCGGTGGACTTTCTCGTGGACCGTGTGGGCCACGAGCGGGCCAACGCCGAGGGCGAGGTGCGGCGGTCGCTCGCCGGTGACTACTCGCCGCTCTATCAGGCGGCGTACATGCTGGGTGGGCTCCAGTTCCGGGCACTTCACCAGGAGCTCGTCAAACCGGGTGGCATGACCAACCGTGAGTTCCACGACGCGGTGCTGCAGGGCGGACGCATGCCGGTGGAGATGGTGCGGGCCCGGCTCACCGGCGCCGCATTGTCACGGGACTACGACGCGGGTTGGCGGTTCTACGGGGATCCCCGCTAGCGTTGGGCCACCACATCGAGGAGCAGTGCATGTCAGCCTACGTGATCGTGAACATCGAGGTGACGGACCCGGCGCCCTACGAGGAGTACAAGCGTCTCGCGCATGCAACCGTAGTGCAATACGACGGCCGATACATTGTGCGGGGCGGCGCGGCGGAGCAACTCGAAGGGAACTGGGAGCCCAAGCGTGTGGTCGTGCTGGAATTCCCCACCATGGCACGCGCCCGGGAGTGGTTCGACTCCCCCGAGTACGCTCCCGCTCGGAAGATCCGGCAGGCGGCCGCGGTCAGTGACATGATTCTCGTCGAGGGCGCGTAGGCCGGGGCGCATTGGTTGTGGCGTGCGCGACCCGACGCCACGTATCGGAGTCGCAGCGGGTTCACCGTTACACGCGACTATTTGAGTCAGGCCTCCGCAAACGATCGTTGTTGAGCCGTGCAGACTTCAGATTTGCCTACCGGTAGGGAATCCACAAGATTGCAGCCAGCCGTCATACACACTCGCGTGTGAGGTGCGGGATGCGGGCACCCTTTCCTCCCAACGAAGCCGAGCGCCTCGACGCGTTGCGGGCGTATGCGATCCTCGACACGCTGCCAGAGCAGATCTACGACGACGTCATCTACTTGGCGTCGCAGATTTGCGAGACACCGATCGCGCTGGTCAGTCTCGTCGACGATTCGCGCCAGTGGTTCAAGGCCAAGGTCGGGCTGGAGGTTGGCGAGACGCCTCGCGACCAGGCCTTCTGTGCACACGCGATCCTCACACCCACCGACCTGATGGTCGTGCCGGACACGCAGCAGGACGCGCGGTTCGCAGAGAACCCGCTCGTGACCGCGGCGCCCCACATTCGCTTCTACGCGGGCGCCCCGCTCGTGACTTCCCGGGGCTCCGGGCTCGGGACCCTCTGCGTGATCGACAGGGTGCCACGTCAGCTGACGGACAGGCAGCAGGAGGCGCTCCGGGCCCTTTCCCGTCAGGTCATGGCGCATCTCGAGCTGCGCAAGGCCCTCATCGAGATCGCGCAGCACGCCGTGGCGCAAGAACAGTATCAACAACAGCTCGAGGCGTACCAGCACGAGCTCGAAGAAGCGAACGCACGGCTCGAGCAGCAGACCATGACGGACTCGCTCACCGGCCTCATGAGCCGGCATGCGTTCGAGCGCGCCCTGGAGACCGAGCTCGATCGCGTGGCACGTTACTCCATACCACTGTCCCTCGCGATAGTGGACGTCGACCACTTCAAGTCTTACAACGACACTTTTGGCCATCCTGAGGGAGACGTCGTTCTCCTGCGTATTGCCTCCGTGTTGGCTGCGAGCAGTCGTGCGAGCGATGTCGTCGCGAGGATCGGGGGCGAGGAATTCGCGATCATTCTCCCGAACACGACCGCCTCCAATGCGTTCGTCCTCGCCGATCGGTTTCGTCGGGCCGTGGAGAAAGTGCCCTGGGAGCGGCGGCCCATGACCGTGAGTGTCGGCGTCACGACCCATACGGGAAACACCGCGACCCGGGCCGCCATCATGCAACGGGCGGACAAGGCGCTCTACGCCTCCAAGGAAGCGGGGCGAAACCGTGTTACCCACGGCGACCGGCCGGACTGACCCTGGCACCCCCGGGCGGATTCCTCACCATCACGTGCTTTGGCGCGATCGAGGGGCGGGGGCGTTGCCCGGGAGGCGCACGAGCGCGCCATTGTGCCCGACGCGGCTCGATACAGCTGCGCCGCTGGCACGAGCGCCTCACGCATTGCGCTGCCCGCGACCGCCGTCCATGACGCTGTGTCCAGAGCGTCGTAGGGTAGCAGGCGGCGCGCGTGTGCCCATGATTCGGGAGTAGCCAATGAGACTGCTCGCGCGGCTGTTCGACAACAATCATCGCTGGGCGGCCGGTCGCCTGGCTGAAGATCCCGACTTCTTCGCCGATCTGTGTGCCATACAGCGCCCGGACTACCTGTGGATCGGTTGCTCGGACAGCCGCGTTCCGGCCAACGAGATCGTCGGACTCCCACCCGGCGAGTTGTTCGTGCACCGCAACGTTGCCAACGTGGTGCACCCGGAGGACACGAACTGTCTCTCCGTGCTCCAGTTCGCCGTGGACACGCTGCGGATCAGCCACATCATCGTGTGCGGACACTACGGCTGTGGCGGAGTGCAGGCATCGCTCGGTCCTCCCGTTCCTCAACCGCTCGAGGGTTGGCTCACGCCAATCCGGGCGATCGTTGCCGAACATCGGACGGAGCTCGACGACCTCGAGGCAGGAGCGCGATTGCATCGGCTCTGCGAGCTGAACGTGATCGCGCAGGTGAGGACTCTGGCACGGCTCCGTACCATCACCAATGCCTGGGGTCGCGGACAGGCGCTGGCACTCCACGGCTGGATCTACGAGCTGCACAACGGCCTGCTGCGGGATCTTGAAGTGACGATGGACGGGCCGGACGCGACGGTCGGATAGGCGGGATGAGCCCTGCAAATGAAAAGGAGCGGGATGATGACACGACGGGACGCTGGCGATGAGCTGCAGCGGGCGCCGGGGATCGGCCCCAGTCTGGCGCAGGATCTGCACGACCTCGGCGTGCACAGCCTCGCCGCCCTCGCCCGGCGTGACCCCGAGCGGTTGTACGAGCGCTTGATCCGGCTCCGGGGACAGCATCAGGATCCCTGTGTGCTCTACGCGTTCCGCTGCGCGGTGTACTTCGCACGGACGCCGAAGCCGACGGCGCGTCTGCTGAAGTGGTGGAACTGGAAGGGGCGGGAGCTGACGTGAGGAGCGAGCGAGAGCGACGGGGTAGCGCCGCGGCAGCGCGGCAGCCCGGCAGATGGATTGGGATCGTGGTGGGGTGCGCCTTGCTCCTGGGGTGTGCTTCCCCGCCCCCTGCTGAAGATCCTATGGCCGTCACGGTCCGGGACGCGTTCGTCCACGCGTGGTCGGCCTACGAGCAGTATGCGTGGGGCCACGACGAGGTGCGGCCCCTTAGTAAGGCACCGCAGGATTGGCACGACGCGTCCCTGCTCATGACACCCGTGGACGCGTTCGACACCATGCTGCTCATGGGGCTCGACAGCGGCGCCGCCCGGGCCAAGACGCTCATCGTGGAGCGGCTGTCGTTCGACCACGATTTCGACGTCCAGGTCTTCGAGGTGACGATCCGGCTGCTGGGCGGATTGCTCTCGGCCTACCAGATGGACGGCGACGAGCGGTTTCTCGCCCTGGCCCACGATCTGGGCGACCGGCTGCTCCCCGCGTTCGCGTCAGCCACGGGAATGCCCTACCGCTACGTGAACCTGCGGACCGGCGCCGTCCGCGATCCCATCAGCAACCCCGCCGAGATCGGCACGCTGATGCTCGAGTTCGGGACGCTGTCCAAACTCACCGGCGATCCGCGGTACTACGACGCGGCCAAGCGCGCCGTGGCCGCCCTGTTCGAGCGGCGCTCCGCCATCGGCCTCGTCGGGACCACGATCGACGTCGAGACGGGCGAGTGGCGGAATCGGACGAGCCACATGACGGGCCGGATCGACTCGTACTACGAGTACCTGCTCAAGTCCTGGAAGCTGTTCGGGGACGCCGACTTCGGACGGATGTGGCAGGCGAGCATCGCGGCCGCCAACCGCTACGTGGCCGACGAGCGGCCGAACGGCCTGTGGTACGGCCACGTGGACATGGACTCGGGCGACCGGATCGCGACCCGGTATGGGGCACTGGACGCCTTTCTCCCGGCCGTCCTCGCCCTGGGCAGTGACCTCCCGCGCGCCGACCGGCTCATGGCATCGGTCTATCTGATGTGGACGACCTTTGGGATCGAGCCGGAGCAGCTCGACTACGTCACCATGGCACCGGTCTCGCCCGGCTACGTACTCCGGCCCGAGGCCATCGAGTCGGCGTACTACCTGTACCGCCTCACAGGAGACACGCGTTATCGCGAGATGGGCCGCACGATGGTGGACAGCGTGCTTCACTACACCCGCGCCGACGCCGGTTTTGCGTCCCTCACCAGCGTCGTGACACACGAGCAGGCGGACCGGATGGAGAGCTTCTTCCTGGCGGAGACGCTGAAGTACGCCTATCTGTTGTTCGCGCCGCCCGAAACGCTCGATCTCCAGGCGATCGTGTTCAACACCGAGGCCCACCCGCTCCGGCATACCTGGGAGCGCTAACCCGCCTTACAGGCTGTCGCGCAGGAGCTTCAGGAGCCCGGCCCCCTCCCCCTTCTCCTTGGCAACCAGCATCGGGATCTCGATCGTCCAGATCAGCTTCTCGGGCAGCGTCCCGAGCAAGACCGACGCGGCGGCGCTCCGGCCGCGGGACCCGAGAACCAGGAGATCGGCTCCAACCGCTTTGACCTCCTCACGAATCGCCTTCGCCACGTCGCCCGCGCGGCGGAGGACGCGCTGCACAGTCACACCGCCAGTATCGACCTTCGCTAAGAACTCGTCGAACTCCTGCTGGATGTGAGGCTCGAGCTTGGCTGCAAACTCGTCCGCCGACAGACCCGCCTTGTGATAGCCGGTGGGCAGGTCGAAGTAGTGCGCCACGTGCAACGTGGGCAACTCGAGGTGGCGGCAGTACAGCAGTGCCTTGTCGAGCGCCCGCTTCGAGAACTCCGTAAAATCGACCGCGCACAGAACGCTCGTGATGCGTGGGGCGCTACCCTCGGGCACGACCAGCACGGAGCACGGTGCGCGGCGCGTCAACTGCTTCTCCAACGAGTCCCGACCGCTCTGCTCCTTCTTGCGACCGACGATGGTCAGGTCGATGCTGTTGTCTTCGATCTGCGCGAGCAGTTCCTTCAGCTTGTCACCCTGCAGGATCCGGAGGATCTTCTCGGTTCCCTCGAATCCCTGAAGATTGTTCTCCACCACCTCGGCCAGCTGCTGCTGCATCATGTCGTCGACGTCTGGCGAAAGCTGTGGGTACTCCTTCAGAAAGCTCTCGGGCAGATTGGACTTCGCGACGACGTGGATGCACCAGGCGCGCTCGCTCTTCGCTAGCCGGGTCAGAAGGCCGGCATAGCGAAGGACGGTGGGATCGACCTGGGAGAGGTTGAGGCAGACCAGGATGTGCTTGTAGCGGTACATGACGGCCCTCACTGAGAGGATCGTGTGCGGGTGAAACTGCTAGATAATGATACCCGGCATGCACACGTGGGAGGATGGCCCATGGAGGTCCGAGCCGAAGGCCGAGGGCCGAGGGCCGAGGGCCGAGGGCCGAAGGAAACATGGTGGCTCCTGTGGCGTAGTTACCAGGAGCCTCCCGTCATGGATCCCAGCCCCGGAGCCCTAGCAATGCATACCCGTACCGCCGCCATCCTGGTCGCGTCGCTCGCAGCAGCCCGGGCCGCACCGGCTCAGGAGTCCCCCTACGTGGACCGCATGTCGTTCACGATCAAGGCGCTCACCGCCGACGAGATTGCGGGCTACCTCGCCGGCAACGGCATGGGATTCGCCCTCGCGGCCGAGTTGAATGGCTACCCCGGTCCGCGCCACGTTCTCGAGCTGGCCGACAGCCTCGGTCTCGCGGAGGAGCGGCGGGCAACCATCCAGACGCTGTTTGACGAGATGAACCAGCGGGCCCGGGACCTTGGCGCCACCATCGTGGCCCTGGAGGCCGGACTGGATTCGGCCTTTGCCGAGCGGCGGATCACGAGCGCCGCGCTCGCGGCGCGCCTGACGGAGGTTGCCGAGTTGCGGGGTAGACTGCGCTTCGCCCATCTCAACGCCCACCTCGCTGTCACCGCCCTGCTCTCCGCCGACGAGGTGCGGGCCTATCAGCGCCTCCGGGGATACGGTGTCACCCATGATCCACGACACCACGAGGGCGCCAAGCCGCTCCCCGCGGATCAGGAGTCTCCATGAGCTGGATCGCCTTCGTCGTGCTGGTCGGAGCAACCGTGAGTCGCTCGGCAGGAAACCCGCAGGCCGACCTCATCGAGCGCGTAGCGTGGCTGCAGGGCTGCTGGGCGGCGGCTTCCCCCCAACGCACCATCGAGGAACAGTGGATGGCGCCGCTCGGCCACAGCATGATCGGGATGAGCCGCACCGTCCGAGACGGACGCCTGGCTGCACACGAGCTCGTGGTCCTGCAGGAAGACGGCGGGCGACTCGCGTATCAGGCGTATCCGTCGGGTCAGCAGTCCGCGGTGTTCCACTCGGCCATCGTAAGCGATACCCTGATGATCGTGGAGAACCCGGAGCACGATTTCCCCCAGCAGATCGGCTATCGGCCGGTCGGTCCGGACTCACTTTCGGCGTGGATCGGGGGGCGTCGGAACGGCCACACACGCCGGATCGAGTTTGGCTACCGCCGAGCTCCCTGTCCGTCACGGTGACGAGTGAGGAGGCAGACGGGATGCTGAATGCACGCGAAGCGAC
>JAOUDR010000131.1 GCA_029859185.1 Gemmatimonadota bacterium | reverse complement strand
CGTCCTCCAGCATGGTGGCCGCGCCGGCGGGGTCCCCGTTGGCCCGGCGGAATCGAGCGCGGAGCATGACCCCGGTAGCACGCCGGCCGCGAAGGCCGCCGGGAAGTTGCCGGATGGCCGCGCGCGCCTCGGTCAGTCGTCCCTGGTCGAGCCGGAGCTGCGAGAGCGCCACGGGCATCCAGTTCGCCATCATTCCGGCGTCCTGAGTGGTGTCCCGCGCCGCGCGGGCGAGCCACAGATCCGCGGAATCGAGGGCACCCAGACGAAGCTGATTCAGCCCATGGAGGAACGCGAACAGCGCAGGGACACCGCCCGGACCGGCCGCCGTCTCCCGCGCGGCCATGACCGCTCGCAGCGCCGAATCGATCGCCGCGAATTCCCCGAGCTCCGAGAGCGGTCGTTCCAGAAACGTGAAGGTGTTCGGGTAGACCTCCGTCTCATCCCATCCTTCGTTCTCGAGCGCCGCCAGGAGGCGAAACAGATAGGGGATCGCCTCCCGCGCGCGACCGCTCAATCGCAGCACGTCGGCCAGCGCGGTGATGGCGTGGTTACGTTGGCCTCCCTCGGGTGCCGTTTCCACGGCGCGGCGCAGCCGGGTCAGCCCCGAGTCCGCCTGCCCGCTCGCGGCCAGGAGCTTGCCCTCGGCTTCGAGACAGGCGGCCTCGACGACCGCGTCGGCGGTCGCCCCAGCGCGGGCGAGGGCCGCCTGGGCCTCCGTCAGGTCGGCGCGGGCCGAGTCGAGCTGATTGTCGAACCACCAACTGCCGGCCCGGATGCAGTCCGCGAAGGCAAGCTGCGCCAGCAGCCCCGCCTCCCGGGAGATCGCGCCGGCACGCGCCAGCATGCGCCGCTGGGCTTCCCGGTCGCCGGTATCGTAGAAGCGCCCCGAGAGGTCCACCATGACCTCCGCGACCAGCCAGGGCTCGCGGAGGAACTTCCGTTCCAGCACCCGCTCGGCCAGGGCGATCCGCTCGCCGGCCGAGAGCGGCTGGCCATCCGGGCCGCGGGAGTCGCCGGCCAGCACGCCCTGGAGCGCCACCATCGCCTCGGCGCGGCGCGCATCCCGGAAGGCGGCGTCGCGCTGGGCGCGGGCTTCCCGCATCTGCAGCACCGAGAAGAGCGTCGCCCCCACGAGCGCCGCGGCCACGATGCCTACCGCGGCGACCGCCGCGCGATGCCGCCGGACGAACTTCCGGGCCCGGTACGCGAGCGAGTCGGGCCGGGCGCTCACCGGCTCCTGGCGGAGGTAGCGCCGCAGGTCGTCCGCAAAGGCGGCCACCGTCTGGTACCGCTCGGCGGGGGACTTCCGCAGCGCCTTGGCGAGGATGCTGTCGAGGTCGCCCCGACCGAGCCGCGCCGGCTCGACTTCGAGCACCGCTCGCACCACCTCGGCGGCGCTGGGCGCCGACGTCGCGGTCGAGGTCGGGTGTCGCCCGGAGAGCAACTGATAGAGCAGCACCCCGGTGGCGTAGATGTCGGTTGCGGTCGTGATCGCCTCGCCCCGGACCTGCTCCGGTGCCGCGTACTCCGGGGTGAGCACGTGGCCGTCCGCGGTGAGCGCGGTGCGCCCGTCCTCGCCCTCCTCGAGGAGCTTGGCGATCCCGAAGTCGAGCAACTTCACCATGCCGTCGCGCGTGACGAGGATGTTCGACGGCTTGATGTCGCGATGGACAATCAGGTTGGCGTGCGCGTGGCCCAGGGCGTCGAGCACCTGGAGCACCAGACCGATCCGCTCTTCCGGCGGGAGACGGTGCTCCCCGGCGAAGACGTCGATGCGGGTCCCATCCACGTGCTCGATCACGAGATAGGGCTGGCCCGAGGGGGCGACGCCGGCGTCGAGCAGCCGGGCGACATTCGGGTGGGCCAGGCGGGCGAGGACGGTCCCTTCGCGGCGGAAGCGAGCCTGCCCGGTGGGGCTCAGCAGC
The DNA here is from genome assembly GCA_029859185.1 of Gemmatimonadota bacterium. Classification (GTDB taxonomy): domain Bacteria; phylum Gemmatimonadota; class Gemmatimonadetes; order Gemmatimonadales; family GWC2-71-9; genus JAOTWJ01. The sequence goes on along the minus strand of JAOUDR010000131.1, from coordinate 5,182 downwards.
GCCAGGTTCATGATCTTCACGGCGGCCCGTCCCTCGAACCGCCCGTCGGTCCGCCGCGCCAACCAGACCGACCCCATCCCACCATGACCGAGCGTTCGCTCGAGGGTATAGGCACCCAGCTGGAGTCCCGCGAGGGTGACCGCGGGGCGATCGGTCAGAAACCCCTGCTGATCGGCGCGACCCTCGCCGGCCAGGAGGGAGGCCAGCTCGGCGGCGAGATCGGGCGAACGCGTCCGAAGTTCGTCGAGCCACGCGGCGAGGGCCTCCGGCGCGAGCGTCAGCGCTTCGTCGAGCAGGGGCTGCAGGTCGGGCCAGCGTTCGCGATCGATCTGGGGCATCTCAGGCCGGGGAGGGAGGCCGCTCTCGCCGCTTGATCAGGCTCTCGCCAACTGATCAGGTGGGAGAACTCCGGCCAACATCGTTCCGCAAGTGCCGTTGGTCAAGCCGACGGCGGATTGGAGTTGCAGACGTCGGCCAGCTGGCCCCGCTGGCGTGAAGCCATTCCGGGCCGCACTTTTCGCGCAATTGTGCGGCGGGGTGCCTCAGGCCGCCCCCACACCGCCGCACGACCCGTCCGTCGTCGGGCACCCACCGGGGAAATCGACATGACCGACCGTCCCGACGACCAGTGGCTGCTTGGCGACGCCTATGAGGCATACATGGGTCGCTGGAGCCGGCTGGTCGCGCGGGCGTTCGTCGACTGGCTGCGCGTGGCGCCGTCCGCTGACTGGCTCGAGGTCGGGTGCGGCACGGGGGCGCTCACGAATGCCATCTGTGACGTCGGGGAGCCGGCCTCGGTCACCGCGTGCGATCAGTCGGCGTCGTTCATCACGCACGCGCGCCGCCATCTGCCCGACCCGCGAGCGACGTTCGTCGTCACCGGCGCCGACGCGCTCCCGCGTCGCGCTGGCGGCTACGATGCGGCGGTCTCGGGACTCGTGCTGAACTTCCTGCCGGATCCGGTCGCGGGCATCCGGTCACTCGGCGAGCGAACGAGGAAGGGCGGCACCATCGCCGCCTATGTCTGGGACTACGCCGACGGCATGGAGTTCCTGCGGGTGTTCTGGGAGGAAGCCGCCGCGTTGGATCCGGGCGCGTCCGCGCTCGACGAAGGGACACGGTTCCCCCTCTGTCGGCGTCCGGCCCTGGAATCGGCGTGGCGGGAGGCCGGGCTGTCCGAGGTGGAGATCCGCGCCGTCGAGATCCCGACGCACTTCGCCACCTTCGACGACTACTGGCGACCGTTCCTCGCGGGCACCGGGCCGGCGCCGACCTACGTGGCGTCGCTGGCTCCGGCCGACCGTGCGTCGCTGCGGGAGCGAGTCCGGCAGCGCCTGCCGACCGGTCGCAACGGCGACATTCGTCTGCGCGCACGCGCCTGGGCGGCGCGTGGCGTCGCGAGCTGAATGAGCATGCCGAGGTTTCCATTGGCAACCCCATCGAGAGGAGACGATGCGCATGAGACGATGGGCCGCCGTGGTCATCCTGTCGAGCGTGCTCATCATGCTGGTCGCACTGGGAGCGGCCATCGCGCTCCTGTGGACGAGCCATCCCGACCCCGCAACCGGCATCACCACAACCACCGTGGAGCGCGCCGCCTTCTTCGGCGCCCGGTTCGTCGCCCTGCCGTGCGGTCTGCTGAACGTCCTCGCCGGTGGTCTCGCGTGGCCCGACGCCTCGGCGAAGGGACTGCCGCGGGCGGCGACGGTCGTGATTGGTGCGATGGGACTGCTCCTTGGCATTCTCTCATGGGCCTGGTACATCATGGTGTCGTCGTTCGTGTTCTGAGCCCGGAGCCGACCCGCTGACCGTCCCATGGTCCCGGCCCGGCCCCCGCGGATCCGATGCCGCGCGGGCGGCCCTCCCCCGCCAGACGGCCATCGCGCGCGGCTCGTAGAGCAACTCACTGGAGGACCAGTGGCTTTCAGCGCGTTTGCCGACAAATCGAGGAAACCCCAAGCCGCGGAACTTCAGCGGACTCTAGGGCGCAGCGGCGCTCGATGGATCGCATTGGTCCAGCACATCGAAACGGAGTATCCGCCGCTCACCATCGATTGGGGGTTCGCAGGCGCGAAATGGGGTTGGTCCCTGCGCCTCAAGCAGAAGCAGCGCACCGTCTTGTACATGACGCCGCGCAACCGCTATTTCGTCGTTGGATTCGCGTTGGGGGAGAGGGCCGTGGCCGCGGCCCGCGCCATCCCGCTCGATGATGCGGTGCTCGGCTTGATCGACGAAGCACCACGGTACGCGGAGGGCCGCGGGATTCGCATTGAGGTCAGGACCAAGAAGGATCTGGAGGCAGTGAAACGGTTGGCGGCCGTGAAGATGGCGCACTAGCAATCGGTTGGGGCGTTTTCCAGAACGGCATGTCAGGCTGTGACGCGGGAGGCTGACGTTGAACAGGCGCGACCCGAAGCTGACCGCGCTGATGACGCCGGACGATGCCCTCGTCGATCACAATGACGAGCGGCACCAAGGCAGGACCTCATGAGCAAGGGCTGGCAGAACGCCAATGAGTGAATACGCCGACCTCGAGGCATGGGGCTGGAACGCTCGCTGGGCGGCCGCCAACGCCGCCCTGCCACCACCGCCCGGCGCGTCACCCGCGCGCGTCGTCGCACAGGAGCGCGACCGCTGGGCCGTGCGACTCCCCGCCGGCTTCGCGGTCGCCCGCATCACCAGTGCCGCGTTCCCCGGCCCGCTTCCGGTCGCGGGCGACTGGGTCGTCGTCGAGCCCGGCCCGGCGCCCGCGGATCCGATGACCGTGCGGGCGGTCCTCCCCCGCCAGACGGCCATCGCGCGCGGGGCCGCGGGCACCGGCGCCGCCGAGCAGGTGCTGGCCGCGAACGTCGACGTCGTGTGGATCGTGCACGGCCTCGACGCGCCGCTGAACCCGCGGCGGCTGGAACGCTACCTCGCGGCGGTGTGGGAGAGCGGCGCCCTGCCGGAGATCGTCCTGACCAAGGCCGACCTCGCCGCGAACCCCGACGACACCGTGCGGGAGGTTGGAGCGCTGGCGGTGGGTGTCGTCGTGCACATCGTGAGCACGGCCGACGCCGCCGCCGTCGAGCGCCTCGGCGCCCACCTCCGGCCCGGGAGTACGTACGCGCTGCTCGGCCCCTCGGGCGTGGGGAAGTCCACGCTGATCAACCTGCTCGCGGACCGCACCGTCGCCGCCGTCGGCGAGGTGCGCCGCGGCGACCGCAAGGGCCGCCACACGACCACGCGGCGCGAGCTGTTTCAGCTGAGCGGCGGAGCGCTGCTGCTGGATACGCCCGGCCTCCGGGAGTTCCGCCTCTGGGCCCTCGACGAGGGCCTGGCGCAGACGTTCCCGGAAATCCACGAGCTGGCGGCGTCCTGCCGGTTCCGGGATTGCCGGCACGAGTCCGAACCCGGGTGCGCGGTGCTCGCCGCCGCCGCGGACGGGACGCTCGACGCCGACCGCCTGGCCAGCTACCGCAAGCTGCTGGCCGAGGCGGCGTACCTGGAACGCAAACACGATCCCGAGGCGCAGGCCGCCGCGGTCGCGAAGCACAAGACGGCGCTCAAGACGCTCAAGTACCATCCGAAGTACCGCCGCGACGGCTGAGGGATCCCCGTGCCTGAGCCCACCCACGACTTCCGCAACACGTACGCGGACGAGACGCGCGCCGATGCTTACGCCGGACTCGGCTTCCCGGGCACGTACTCCCTGGGCTTTCGCGACATTCCCGCCATCACGCGGGAGCACGTCACCGGCACCGCCGCGCTGGATTTCGGCTGCGGCACGGGCCGGTCCACGCGGTTCCTCCGGGATCTGGGCTACGACGCGGTGGGCGTGGACATCGCGGAGGAGATGCTGCGGCGGGCGCGCGCGGCCGATCCGGCGGGCGCGTACCTGCGCGTGGCGGACGGCAGCCTCGACGCGCTGGCCGGCCGCGCGTTCGACCTCGTGTTCAGCGCGTTCACGTTCGACAACGTGCCCACCCGGGAAAAGAAGGTGGCCCTGTTCGGCGCCCTCGGCGCCCTGCTCCGCCCCACCGGGCGGATCGTGAACCTGGTGTCGTCGGCGGACATCTACACGCACGAGTGGGTGTCCTTCTCGACCAGGGACTTCCCGGAGAACCGGCACGCCCGGACCGGCGACGTCGTGCGCATCGTGATGCTCGACGTGCCGGACCGGCGCCCCGTGGAAGACGTGTTCTGGCCGGACGACGCGTATCGCGACGTCTACCAGGAGGCCGGGCTCGACGTGGTGGCGTGGCACCAGCCGCTCGGTCGGGACGACGAACCGCACGTGTGGGTGAGCGAGACCACGGTGTCACCGTGGAGCATCTACGTCCTGCGGCGGGCTGACGGGCAATAGTCGCATGACCACCGCCGCCACGGTCTCGGACTACATCGCCGAGGCGCCGCCGCAGACGCGCAAGGCGCTCCAGCAACTGCGACGGGCCATCAAGGCGGCGGCCCCCGGCATCACGGAGCGTATCAGCTATCGGATTCCCACGTTCGATCTGGACGGTCGCTACCTGTTGTACATCGCCGGCTTCAAGCAGCACGTGAGCGTGTATCCCGTCACCGCGGGCATGGTGGCCGAGTGCGGTGCTCTGATTGCTCCCTTTCGCGCCGGCAAGGGCACGCTCAGATTTGCTCTCGACGAGCCGATTCCGGTTCGGCTCGTGACCAGACTGGCAAAGGTGCGCGTGCGCGAGCGTCGCGATGCCGCGGGGTCGAGGCGCGCCCGCCCACGACGCACACCGTAGTTCCGACTGCCCCCGCGATTCGCTACAAGCCCCGTGACTCGAGCGGTGGTCGGCTCGGGTCGGTGAGTGGGGCGATGAGCGTGTCGGCGTCGGCGTCCCAGAGACCGGCGCCGAGCCGTCCACCGCTCACCACCCGCCGCCCGTCGGGACTCACCGCGTACGGCACGTCCACCGGGTTGTGGTACCGGTTGCAGAAGTAGGGACAGACGTAGCCGCGCTGCTTGCCGGTGACGCCGTCGATCACGACGAGAATGTCCGCCACGAAACGGTAGACGACGGCCCGTGAGCCGTCGGCGGACACCCGGACCGTGCCCTCCAGGTCCTCGAAGGGCGGCGCCACGCGTCCGATCAGCTCTCCGGTCTGCACATCGTAGGTGTTGATCTGGAGCTGGTCGCCGAGCGCCACGATGCGGGTGTCGTTCGCCGTGAAGGCCATGGGA
>JAOUDR010000130.1 GCA_029859185.1 Gemmatimonadota bacterium | reverse complement strand
GCCTCCGCGAAAAAGAAGTCCACCGTCAGGAAGAAGACGACAAAGAAATCCACGCGGAGGAAGAAGTAAGGCCGCGGGCGGGCGCGGCAGCCGCGCCCGCCTCACGGTTGCCGAAGCGACCTACGCATTGTGCGCATCGCGTTCTCAGGGATGGCCCTCGGGCTTGCGATCACGACGCTGACCCCCGCCCTTGCGGTCGCGCAGGATACGACGGGCGCGGGACCGCTGAGCGTCACGCGTGCCTCCAGAAAGCTCCGGTTCACCGGCTTCCCGTACGTCTTCTCGACACCGGAAGCGGGAGTGGCGCTAGGTCTCGGTGGCATCGTGACGTTCTACACGTCCACTACCGACACCGCCCTGCGACCGTCGAAGGTCACGACGAGCGGCTGGTACTCCTTCAACGACCAGTACAAGCTTTCGCTCATCCCCCAGATCTACCTGGACGGGAATCGGTGGCAGCTCGGCCTGCCGGCGGACTACGGGCGGTTCACGGATCGATTCTGGGGCATCGGCAACCAGACGCAGGAGTTCGCGGACGACACGACGGAGGGAGCGCCGAGCGAGAAGTACCGCATGTCGGCGCTGAACGTGAAGCTGGACGTGCAGTTCCCGTCGGGGATCTTGCAGGCGACACGCGCCGGCATCGCGGTCGAGTACAACGACACCCGCATCCTCGACGTGCGGCAGAACCCGCTCATCGACTCGACGCTGCTCGGTTCCCAAGGCGGCCAGACGCTGGGGGCCGGGTTCAGCCTGGTGTGGGATACCCGGAATCACTCGTTCTTCCCGAGTGCCGGGGGCCTGTACCAAGCCAAGGCCCTCGCGTACCCGCTCGTTCTCGTAGCGGACTATCGGTACACTCGGCTCGAAGTTGACTTCCGTCAGTACCTGGGACGGGGCCGAGGCGCGCTGGCGTTGCAGGCGTTCGGGAACTTCGTGTTCGGCAAACCACCGTTCTATGCGCTGTCCGCCCTGGGCGGCAGCTCCCGCATGCGCGGTTACTTCCAGGGGCGATACCGCGACCGGCACTACATCATGGCGCAGGCCGAGTATCGGCAGATGGTCTGGTGGCGGCTGGGATTCGCAGCGTTTGCGGGCGTTGGCGACGTGTTCGGCAGCGACTCGAGCGAGTTTCGGATCAAGAACCTGAAGTGGTCTCTTGGCGGCGGCCTGCGGGTCGCCTTCAATCAGGCCGAGAAAGTGAACCTCCGGGTGGACTTCGGGTTTGGCAAGAAGACCTCGGGCGTCTACTTCCAGCTCGAAGAGGCGTTCTAGCGTCCCCTTGAGCGGGCGGGCGTAGCAAGAGACCTTACCCCCGTGGCGCACATCCCCGATGGATTCCTGAGCATGCCCGTCATTGCGGGCACGGCAACCGCGAGCCTTGCCGCCCTGGCGACGGCGGCCCGCCGCTCGCGCGCCGCGCTCGGGGAGCGAGAGGGCCCGGTGTTGGGTGCCGTCACGGCCTTCGTCTTCGCGGCGCAGATGCTGAACTTCCCGTTGGGCATTGGCGCCAGCGCGCATCTGTTGGGAGGGGCGCTCGTGGCGGTTCTGCTGGGGCCGTGGGCGGGGATGCTCGTGCTGTTCGCGGTCCTGTTGGTCCAGGCGCTCCTGTTCCAGGACGGCGGGATTGCCGCCCTCGGGGCGAACACGCTGAACGTGGCCGTGCTCGGGGTCGGAAGTGCCGGCGTGACCTACCGGATCGGACGCGCCGGGCTTGGCGAGACGCGTGGCGCGACGGTCGTCGCAGCGGGGCTTGCAGCCTGGATCTCCACGGCAATCGTGGGGCTCGCGGTCGCGGCCGAGTTGGTGCTCTCGGGCCTCGTTCCGCTCCAGCCGGCGCTCCTGCTCGTCGGCGGCGGGCATGTGCTCATCGGGATCGCCGAGGCGGTGCTCACGGGACTACTGGTGGATTTCGTGTTTCGCACCCGCCCGGCGTTGCTCGCCAGGCGCACGCCGGCAGCCCGCGGCGATCGCATCCGGGTCGTCGCGCTTGCCGGGGCCGTCGTCGCGACCGTCCTCGTCGCGGTCGGCTTCGCCTCGAGCCAACCCGACGTCCTCGAGACCGCACTCGCACGGCTCGCCTCCCCAGTAGGCTCCGGGCTGACTGCGGCGCCCCTCGCGGAGTATCAGTCACCCGTGGGAGGCCTCTGGGTGGCGGGCGCGGTCGGCGTGCTCGCCGCGTTCCTCGTGGCCTGGGGCCTCACCATCGCCGTTCAGCGTCGCCGGCCGTGAGCTTCCGGCACCTCGATCGATTCGCGCAGGTCAGATCACCGGTGACCCGCGTGCCGGCAGCCGGTCGTGTGTTCGGCACCGTCGTGTTGGCACTCGCGACGGCCACACTTCCAGCGGGGGCCTGGGTGCAACTTGGACTCCTCGCCGCAGTTTCCCTCGCGCTACTGGCGATCGCACACGTCCCGCTCCGCGTGGCACTCGCCCGCCTTGCCTGGCCACTGGGGCTCGTGCTGTTGGCCTCCCTTGCACTCCTCGTGGTGATGCCGGGCGAACCGCTCGCACGGCTCGGACCGGTCGCGGTGACCGCTCAAGGGGCCGATCGGTTCGCGATGGTGATGGGCCGAGCGATGGTCGCGCTGTTGCCGGCGGTGTTGCTCGTCAGCACGACGAGCTTCCCCGAGCTGCTGCAGGGCCTGCGGGAGCTGCGCGTGCCGGTGGCGGTGGCCACCGCGCTGGGGCTTGCCTACCGACTCCTCTACCTCACGGTGGACGAGCTCGAGCGCCTGCAACGCGCCGCACGCAGTCGTCATGCCGGCGGTGGCGTCACCCGACGACGACACTTGATCACCGCCATCGCCGCGGCCACCCTTGGCCGGGCGTTCGTGCGCGCCGAACGGACGCACGCGGCGATGCTCGCCAGAGGATTCCGCGGAACGCTGCCACTGCTGCACGCGCCTGTGTGGACCTACCGGGCAGTCCTCAACGTGGCCGCCGTGAGTATCCTGGTGCTGGCAGTCGCGGCCTCCGCGAGGCTGCCGTGACGGCACTCGTTCAGGCGCGCGACGTGACGTACCACTATCCGGACGGCACGCCGGCGCTCGATACGGTGGCGTTCACCGTCGCGGCTGGGGAGCGTGTCGCGCTGTTGGGGCCCACCGGCGCGGGCAAGAGTACGCTGCTGCAGTCGCTCAATGGGCTGCTCCGCCCGAGCGCGGGCGCCGTGCTGGTAGGGGGCGTCGCAGTGAACGACGAGACCGTGACGGCAGTGCGGCGTCGCGTAGGGCTCGTGTTCCAGAATCCAGACGACCAGCTGTTCCTGCCAAGCCTGCTCGAAGACGTCGCCTTCGGGCCGCTGAACGCCGGGGCCAGCCGGGCGGAAGCCGCCACGCGGTCGCATGCCGTGCTGGAGGCATTGGGTCTCGCGGCCGCCCACGATCGTGCGGCGCACCATCTGAGCGGTGGGGAGCGCCGCCTCGCGGCACTCGCGACGGTGCTGGTCTCGCAGCCGGACCTGCTCGTGCTCGACGAACCGTCCGGCGACCTCGATGCCCGGAGCCGTCGTCGCCTGCGCGACATCCTGGCCGAGCGGCGGGAGGCCCTGCTCGTTGCAACGCACGATCTCGAGTTCGTGCGCGGACTTTGCAGCCGAGCTCTGGTACTGGTTGCAGGAAAGCTCGCGTGGGACGGTGCGCTCGATGTGCTGCTTGCCGACCGGGCGATGATGGAACGGTTCGGGTTGGTGGCGTGATGGTGCGGGCGACCGGAGGTGGGGGCGACCCGTCGGGTCGCCGCTACCTGTTCGTGCCACGTTTCTCGTTCCGGTGCACGTCCATCTTCTCCCCGAACCGGCCATCCGGTACCTTGGTTCGTCCCTCTCGCGCGAGCATCCTCGTATGCGCACCACCGTGCTGTTCTTGTCCCTGGTCCTTTCCGTCACGGCCGTCTCCGCACAAACCCGTGGCATCCTGCCGCAGGACTACTACCGGATGGCGTTCGTCGGCGATGTGGCGGTTGCCCCAACCGGGGCGTACGTCGCCTTCGTGGTCACCACCGTCGTCGAAGCAAAGAACGCGCGGCACCGTGCGATCTGGCTCCAGCGACTGGAGCGGGGCCGTCCGGCGGGCGCGGCATTCCGGTTCACGGATCCCACCGAGGAGTCATCCTCGCCGACGTGGTCTCCCGACGGAACGCTGCTCGCGTTCTCCTCGCGGCGCGGCGATGACCGTAACGCCGTCTGGTTTGCGCGAGTGACGGCACCGGGCGGAGAGGCGTTTCACATTCCGGGCGTGGACGGAAGTCCGGTGTGGTCGCCGGATGGGCAGTGGATTGCGTATGCAAAGGCGCCAGATGACGAGGAGGAGAGCGGCAGCGCGCCAACGGGGGAGCGCGGCGGCAACGCGCGCGAGGGCTGGATTGCTGCTGATGCCGTCAGCCACACGCTCGACGCCAAGCGGTTCGACGGGCGAGTGATCACGTCCATGCGCTACAAGCGGGATGGGACACTCACCCTGCTGCCGGATCCTTCCACCCGGGAAGCATCGCAGTTGTTCGTCGTCGCGGCCGCCGGCGGAGAGCCCGTGCAGCTCACGACGCTCCCGTTCAGCGTAGGCGGAGTCACATGGTCACCGGATGGCGCGACCATCTACTTCACCGGGAATCCGGAGCAGAACAACGAGTACAACCGGGAGAGCACGCAGGAGATTTATGCGATTGCCCGAGCGGGCGGCGAGCCGCGCGCGCTGACCACGAATCCAGGATCCGAGTCCGATCCAGCCGTGTCGCCGGACGGCCGCTGGTTGGCCTATTCGTACACGGCCGAGCGCGGCAGTCAGGAGGAGGTGCACGTGGTGCCACTGGGCGCGGATGGGGGATTCGCCGGCGCACCCCGCAGCCTGACCGCCGACTGGGACCTGATCCCGGGAACCCCGCGGTGGACGACCGACGGAAAGGCCCTGCGGTGGGAAGCTGGGATCGGTGGGAACGTGCATCTCTTCGAAGTCCCGGCAGGCGGCGGGCCGGTCCGTCAGGTGACGACGGGCGACCGGCAGGTGCGCGGCGTGTCGTGGAGCGGCGACGGGCGGGTGGTTGCCTACACGGCAACCGATGCGGTGACCCCCGCCGAGGTGTTCGTCGCGAGCAGTGACGCGCGCAATGAAACCCGTGTGACGTCGTTCAACGACGGGTGGCTTGCCGAGACGGTGCGGATGCCGGCGGAGCGGCTCACCTGGCGCGTGGCCGATGGGACGGAGATCGAGGGTTGGGTGGTGAAGCCGGTGGGCTTCGAGCCGGGGAAGAAGTACCCGATGGTGCTCAAGGTGCACGGCGGACCGTACGGTGCCTACGGCAACACGTTCTTCCAGACGTTCCATGTCCTGTCGGCCGCGGGCATGTTCGTGCTGTACACGAATCCGCGTGGGTCGACCGGGTATGGGCACGCCTTCCAGTGGGCGACCCAGGGCGCATGGGGCGAAGTGGATTCGGAGGACTATCTCGGAGGAGTGGACGCCGCACTCGCGACGTACCCCGAGATCGATGGGTCACGCCTCGGCGTGTCGGGCGGGAGCTACGGTGGGTACATGACCAACTGGCTGACCGCGACGACCGACCGCTTCATCGCGGCGGCGACGAGCCGTTCCATCACGAACTGGGAGAGCTGGTACGGGGATTCGGACGCCCAGGGGCTCACGGAGTACGCCTTCTCCGGGACCCCGTGGGAGCAGCGGGAGCGGTACCGTCGCCTGTCGCCGATCTCGTACGTCGAGAACGTGACGGCCGCGACGCTCATCATCCACAGCGAGAACGACTACCGGACACCCATCGGCGATGGTGAGCAGTGGTTCATGGCGCTGAAGAAGCGCCAGGTGCCCGTGGAGATGGTGCGCTACCCGCGCTCGTCGCACGGTCTGTCGCGCATTGGCGAGCCGTGGCTGCTCGTGGACCGGCTCGAGCGGATCCGCACCTGGCTCGCGCATTGGCTGGTCGAGGCGCCCACGGCAACCGACACGGGATCGCGGTAACCCGCGACGGCCATCAGATCACGATTGGGGGGCCGCGTGGCCGCAGGACAGCTTGCAGCGATCTGGGTGAAGCGGTTCAAGCGGGGGCCGATGGATTCGACCGCGCGGGCTACACTCGTAGCAGGCGAGGGGATCAAGGGCAACGCGGACCAGGGGGGCAAGCGCCAGGTCACGATCATCTCCGGGGAGGTGTTCGATGCCCTGCGCGATGAGCTGGGACCGGCGCTCGACCCGTCGATGCGGCGCGCCAACCTGATGGTGCGGGGCATCACGCTCGGCACGATCCGCGGCCGCACGCTCGTCGTGGGATCGGTGCGAATTCTGGTGCACGGCGAAACTCGCCCATGCGAGTTGATGGACGAGAATCTCCCGGGTCTCCGCGCGGCCCTGGGGCCGGACTGGCGGGGTGGAGTGTACGGCGAGGTGCTCGACGATGGGGAGATCGGCGTCGGGGATGCCGTGCGCTGGCTCCCGGAAGACGTCTAGCGCACCAGTTCCACGCACTGCTCGGCAAGCCGGTCCGCGAGGTCCTCGAGCGTGCGGGTGCGGTTGGCGATGACCGCGCGGTAGATCCACCGGGACAATGCGTAGGTTCCGCCCACGACGGCAATCGTGGCGGGTACGATCACCGCGATTGGCCCACCGGTGCCGAGGCCAATGGCAAGGAGGGTGGCTCCGCCGCCACCGCCGGCACCACCCCAGACGCCGCCGAAGATCCCGCCGGCAATGCTGCCCATCCGCTGTTCGACCCGGATGCGGGTCTGTCCCTGGCGCGTGACGACGCGGACCAGAATGTCCGGGGCGTCTTCGCTCTGCATTGTCTCCCAGAGATTGCCGAGATCGAATCCCTGCATCGGCTCCTTCGGTTTGCGCGCCGTCCAGTACAGCGAAGCGCCCGATCGTGCGGCGTATCCGACGCGTCCGAGCCCGGCCCGGATCTCGTCCAGGAGGAACTCGAATTCCTCGGGGGGAACGACGCCGTCCACGATGCGCTCGACCACGAGGCGAGTGGGGGCACCGAGAATCCCGGCTCCGGTGGGCAGTGGGCTGCCGGTCGTCGTGCGCATCGATCCCGTGGGGTCGCTCGGGATGGATGCGAGAGGTGGCGTCGGGAGTGTTAGGGGCAGTGGGGTGATGGGGACCCCGACCGTCTCGGGATGGGCGAGCGCGTACGCGAACTCCCCGGCCGCGGGATAGCGTTCCTCGGGACGCAGGGCCAGGGCG
>JAOUDR010000003.1 GCA_029859185.1 Gemmatimonadota bacterium | reverse complement strand
GGGACGCCGGTCGTCGTCTGCCGTCGGTCCGCCGCCGCCTATCGTCCCCCCCACGCCACGATATACCCCGCCACCGCACTCGCCGCGGTCGTATACGGACTGGCAAGATAGAGCTGTCCGGGTCCGGAGCGGCCTGGGAAGTTCCGGTTGATAGCGCTGATCGTCACCGTGTCCTTGTCATACGACACCCCAGGACCGGCGTTGATACACGCTCCGCACGAGGGCTGGATGAACTCCGCACCCACGTCGCGGAAGACATCGAGATACCCCTGGTCTTCGCAGTACCGCTTCACTTCCTGGGAACCGCACTGCACGATGCACTGCACCCGTTCCGGAATCCGTTCCCCCCGCCGCAGTGCATCCTTGAAGACCGTGGCATACATGTCCATGTCCGACTTCTTGCCGGCCGTGCACGAGCCCGCGTAGGCGATGTCCACCTTCACCGGAGCACCGAGTTCCCGAATGAACAGCCCGTTCCCCGGATCCCCGGGCAGTGCGACCATCGGTTGCAGTTCCTCGGCCTGGATATCGATCACGGTTTCGTACTCGGCACCCTCATCGGAGAAGAGTCCATCCAGCAAGGTCCGCATTGCGGCCGCGTCCGCGCCCCGTTCCCGGACCAGGAATGCGACTGCCTTCTCATCGGGGCGGATCAGGCCGGTGAACGCGCCGACTTCAGCGGCCATGTTGGTCATCGTCGCCCGCTCGTCAACGTCCAGATCCGCCACGGCGTCGCCCGCGTACTCGACGATCTTCCCGATGGCATGCCCATCCTTCACATACGGATGACGCAGGATCTGCAACATGAAGTCCTTCGCGGTGACGCCCGTCGGCCGACGGCCGTTGACGCGAATCAACACGGACGGCGGCACCTTGAGACGCACGTCCTTGGTCAGCCATGAGTTGAAGACGGCAGTGGTGCCGACGCCAAAGGCGAAGGCACCGATCGCGCCCGCATGTGGCGTATGGGAGTCGCTCCCGATGATCACGTGCCCGGGCAGCGCGTGGGACTCCAGGATCTTCGAGTGGCAGATGGCCTCCGACCCCGTCGGAATCCCATGGCGGCCCTCACCCAGGCGTGGCAACTCCCCGTAGAGCCTGATTCCCTGCTGGGCCGCGAAGTCCTCCTGTTTGCGCTTGAGCTCCAGGGCCACGTCGAGCAACCCGTCAGCCTTCCGCTCGTCGGTCATCGCGAGATCGAGAAACGTCAGGTGGTCCCGGAAGAAGAAGACGGACTCCGGATCCACGACGCGCTCCCGCTCCCCGACGGAGTCGCGCCAGAAGATGGCCGCCATCGGGGTTACGTACTCGTGACTGAACCGGATATCCGTCCGGATGAAACCCTCGTCACCGGCCTTGACGGCCGGCACCCCGCGTCGGTCATTGGCAAGATCAGTCACCCAATGGCGGGCAATGATCTTCTCTGCCAGCGTCATCGGACGCACCGCGGTCTGAACCACGGGCACCGTCACGCGTCCCTGGAGCCGGGCGACATTGTATTGGAAAAGCCCGCCGTACTCGATGATACCGCGAGTGATCTCGCCCTCACCTTCCGTGAAGGCGCTGAGGGGAATCGACTCGCCCCGACGAACACGCTCGATCAACCCGAAATCGCTGCTCGTGAAGACACCGAGATTCTGGCAGTTCTCGCGGTAGATCCGCTCGATGCTCTCGGCAATCACCAGCTTGATGCCGGCGCACAGCTCGGCATAGGGTGACTGCTCGCGAGACGAGCCCTTGCCGCGACGCTTGCCAGCCACCGAGCACACGAAGCCACCCGCCCGCACGCTGCCCCGCGTGATCGGGAACTCTCCACCCGCACGCAAGCCGAGGTAGGGGAAGTCACCGAGCGTCTCGTCGTAGTAGTAGCAGATGTATGCCGGGGTGATCTCGTCGGTCGAGATGTTGTCGCGGAGCGGAACGGTCACCGGCTCGGCGAGGTCTTCCCCGGCGAGCTGTCGGCGCACGGCATCAGCGTCATCGGCGAGGAACAACACTCGTCCCGTGAAGTGCACCTCGTCCGGCAGGCGGGTCAAGGACCGCGATTTCAGGCTCTCGAGCATGGCGGGCAATCTGAGCGACCCCCGCGCCGCAAGCAAGCACGACGGATACAATTCGAGGCATGCGCCGTGCGCTGATCTTGCTCTTCTTGTTGTGCTTCGCAGGTGTGGGAGACTCCCTGCGCGCCCAGGAGTCACGCCCCCCCGTTGAAGTGCGCGCGCTGGGAACATGGCAGGGCCGGTCCCTGCGCGAGGCGTCGGGCCTCGCCGTGAGCCGTCGCCATCCCGGTATCCTCTGGGTCCACAACGACTCCGGCGACGGCCCCCACGTGTACGCCGTGGATACGACGGGGGCCTTGCGAGCGGTGTTCGAGGTCGCCGGGGCGCGGGCCGTGGACTGGGAGGACATCGCGCTCGGCCGGTGTCCAGCCAACCTCTGGGTTGACCGCGCATGTCTCTACCTCGCCGACACCGGCGACAACGATCAACGGAGAACGCGGGTCGTGATCTACGCGGTGCCGGAACCGGACACGGTGCCGGACGCGGCCGAAGTCCCAGTGAGGACTGAACTTGCCCGACCGCTCCGACTCCGGTATCCGGACCGGTCCCACGATGCCGAGGCGCTGGCTGCTCTCGCCGACGGGCGGCTCGAGCTGTTCACCAAGGGGCGCACGGGACAGGTGCTCCGGTTTGAGATTGGGCCTGAAGCCTGGCTCGGCAGCGACTTCGATCTGGGCACGGCGGACACCTTGCCGATTCTCCCGACGATACTGCGCGGACGGTGGGTCACGGGAGCGGCGGCGGATCTGGACGGTGTCCACGTGTTGCTCCGAACCTACACGGAAGTGTACCGGCTTCGGCCCGGAGTACGCTGGACCGTGGCCGGTCCTCCGTGTCAGATCGGCCTGATCGAGCCTCAAGGCGAGGCCATCGACGAGCTCGAGCCTGGCCAGATGGTTCTGGGGAGCGAGGGGGGGCGCGGGAGACCGGGCGGGCTCACGCTGGTCCGCTGCCGCTGGGACTGATTCGGGCTCTGGCTCCGATAGTGGAAAGGGACTATGTTCCCCCGTTCGCCAACCCAAACTCAGCGGATTGAAGGCGATGATGCCGGATCTCCCCACCTCACATCGGGTGCCCGTCGGCTGGCTCCGAACTCATGCGTCTGCGCCCCTCAAGTGGCGTACCCTCAAGGACATACTGCCTCCAGAGGCCGCAGCTCCGGACAACTACGCCGCAGTCCAAGCCGAAGTGCTCGAGTCCAAGCAACTCCAGCTCGTAGTCAAGAAGCAGCGGAAGTCGGGCCTTTGGGGAGACAATGTCCTCGGGCTCGCACCCAACAAGACCGCCGGCTACAAGGATGTCGGCACGGTGGCCCAGTACCGCCGCCTGGTCGAACTCGGCATGCCGCGAGAGGAGCGAGTGTTCCGGCTCGCCGACCGCTTCTTGTTCCGGCTTCTGTCGCGGGACGATTCCCCGGATCTGCTCGCCGAATACAAGTCGGCTGCCAAGACCAACCCGGACCTCGTGGCGTGGTCGCGCGAGCGGTTTCGTGAGGGAGCAGCCGTTGCGCTCGCACAAGCAGGGTTGGTCGAGGACCCTCGCGTGCGTGGGGCAGCGCACCGGGTTGCCTCACAGGTGTCGCACTTCTTGCGGAGCGAGTACGCCGAGAAGCCGATCACCCGTCGGTCCAATCGCAACGTGCTCCACGCGGATGCCCACCCGCCAACGACGCTTGCGGTTGCCCTTTTCGCCTACATGCCGTCGCTCCAGCGTGAGCGCGCCGGGTTCGTCGAGCGACTCACCGCGTTTCTCGCGCTCCCGGCTCCGAAGAAAACATACGTGATCCTCCTGAACCGCAAGGTGATCCAGCCGGTGTACCAACTGCTGGGGAACCCGCTCGAAGCCGACCGGTCGGGAATGCCGAAGGACCTGCCGTTCGCCCTGCATTGGATCGAAGTGCTGGTTCGCCTGGGAATGCTCCACACGAATGAAACGGCCGTGAGGATTCTCCTGCGCCTGCTTGCCGACGTCGACGCAAACGGGGTCTGGGCACCGAAGAGCCTGCGCAGCTTGCCCAAGTCCAAGTCGCGCCTGGCCGACTTCATGTTCCCGCTCGAGCTCGATGGGAAGGTCATGGATCGTCGGCAGGCCGACGTGACATTCCGATTGTCGCTGATCGCGAAGCTGGCCGGGTGGGATCTGGAGTTCGTCTGACCGATCAGTAGTGTCCCCTCCAAGGACACATGGGATCAGCCATCAGGGTTGCCGACCTCGGCGAGGGTAGTAGTTTCACCAACTACCATGCTTGATCTCACGCCGTTTGGATTCACCCCCACCGAGTCGCATGCCTACCGGGCCTTGTCGGAGCTTGGGCCCTCCAGCGGGTACGCCGTTGCGAAGGCACTCTCCATAGCACGTGCAAATGCCTATCAGGCGCTCGACGGCTTGGTGGCCAAGGGAGCGGCGGCCGTCGCCGGGCAGGAGTCGCCTCGGCGCTACCGCGCCATCCAGCCACGCACGCTGTTTGCTCAGCTTGTGGACGCTGAGACACGCAAGCTCGACCGGCTCGAACGGCAGGTCATGGAGCAACCGTCTGGCGGCTCGGATCCGGTGATCCACCTTCGCGGCGAGCGTGCTCTGAACGACCTCGTGGTGCGAGCGATCATTCGGACGCCTGGCACGGTGCAGTGTATCGCCGCTGCGGAGCGCCTGACCGCGTGGGCCCCGGCGTTTCGCGCACGCGTTGCGGCCGACAAGCCACTCGCCGTTTGGGTGACGGATGGCGGTACGGCGGATCTCGTGATGCCAACCAAGGCTCTGGTGCCCGATCGGGTCCGGGAGACGTTCGGCGAAGACGTCTTGCTGCTCGTGGCGGACGGCGTGCTGGTGGCCAGCCTGGGGAGTTCCGCCGAGGGCGTCTGGTCAGAGTCACCACTAATGATGAACCTCGTATCAGCGGCAATCCGCGAACTCACTCGGGATGGAACCTAACTAATCAACCAACCGGATAGTTGATTAGTCAAATCGAGCCAAGTACCTTTGAATTAATGCTTTGGGAGTTGGCTTGATGCGCCGTGGTGAGTCGCGTGGTACCATCCTCAAGGCCGCTCGGGCGGAGTTCGCGGAGCGAGGATACGCCGGGGCTCGCGTGGCCCGGATCGCCGAGCGCGCCGGGTTGAACAAGCAGCTCATCTATTACTACTTCCACTCGAAGGCCGGCCTGCACGCTGCCGCCACCGCGGCTACCGATCAACACCCCGATGGCCCGGGGGCGGCAGCAGCGTCCGAGTCCGCTCCCGGCGCCGTCCGGGCTGCTATTGGACGCCTCCTCTCGTCGCTCGAGAACCGCCCAGAGTTCGTGGCCCTGCTCGTTGACCGGTTCCCTTCGCCGGACGCGCGGGTGCAAGCGCGGGCCTGGATTACGCAGGCCGCCGCAGACGTGGGCGCGGCGATCTCCCGTGGGCAGGGCATGGGGTACTTTCGCGACGAAGTCGATCCCGACGGCATGGCGCAACAGGCCATCGTGCTCTGCGCCGGCTACCTCGCTCTGCGTGACCACCTGAGCATGGAGACCGGAGGTTGGGAGCGGGGGGTGAGCGAGACGTTGCTGCGAGCGGCCACCTGGTAGCCTCGGCGACAAGCCACGCGGGACGGCTCCCCACGTAGGAATTCCGCCCCGCGTTGTTCCGGCCTTGCCACCGATGCTACGCGACCGCGGCCGGCACCTTCCCGTCGGCAGGGCGACCCGTCTCCCCGGGCTCCCCGCCCGCGTGCGTGTGCAGCGCGATCCCGAGGACCTCCGACAGGTGCTCCACGGCATGAACCGTGAGGCGTTCTCGCTCTGCGCTGCCGATGTCGTCGAGGTCGGCGAGGTTCTCCTTAGGAAGGACGATGGTCGTGATCCCGGCCCGAAGCGCACCCAGGACCTTCTCCTTCACCCCGCCGATCGGAAGAACCCGCCCAGACAAGGTCACCTCTCCGGTCATGGCGATGTCGTGCCGTGCGGGCATGGCGCTCAGCGCACTGATCAACGCCGTCGCCATCGTGACTCCCGCAGAGGAGCCTTCCTTGGGAATCGCGCCGGCGGGCACGTGAACGTGCACGTCTTTTTCGAGAAACCGCGCGACCGGTATGCCCAGTTCGTCAGCATGGGTCTTGGCGTACGTGAGGCCGGCCCGCGCGGACTCCTTCATCACATCCCCGAGTTGACCCGTGAGCACCAGGTCACCCTTGCCACGCATCACGGACGCCTCCACGAACATGATGTCACCGCCCACCGGCGTGTAGTACATGCCGGTGGCAATGCCAACCTGTGGAGCGCTCGCGGCCCGTTCCGGGTGCACGCGCGGTCGACCGAGCAGTCGATCGACGCCAGCCTCACCAACGGTGACCGTGGTGGCGGTACCGGACGCGATCTCCCGCGCCACCTTGCGGGAGACCTTGCCCAGCTCGCGCTCGAGCTGCCGCACCCCAGCCTCGCGCGTGTAGCCGGAGATGATCGCTCGCAGCGCATCGTCATCGACTTGCATGCGTTCCGCGGTCAGGCCAGCCTCCATCTGCTGACGCGGGACCAGATACCGGCGCGCAATGGCAAGCTTCTCCGGCTCCGTGTACCCTGAGAACTCGACCAGCTCCATGCGGTCCAGCAGGGGAGCCGGGATGTTCTGCAGGAAGTTCCCCGTCGCGACGAACAGCACCTCCGAGAGATCGAACGGCACGCCAAGATAGTGATCCGTGAAGGAGTCGTTCTGCGCGGGGTCGAGGACCTCGAGCAGTGCCGCCGCCGGGTCGCCCTGGAAGGACACGCCGAGCTTGTCGACCTCGTCGAGCAGGAAGACCGGGTTCTTGGTTCCAGCCTTCTTCAGGCCCTGGATGATACGACCGGGCATGGCACCGACGTACGTCCGCCGGTGACCGCGGATATCCGCTTCGTCGCGAGCACCACCCAGCGAGATGCGCACGTATTGGCGACCCATCGCGCGCGCGATCGACTTTGCGATGGAGGTCTTTCCCACTCCCGGCGGTCCGACGAACAACAAAATGGAGCCCCGCGAGCGCCGGTCATCCTCGTTGCCTGGTGGCTCTTCAAGCTCGCCGGCCGCGGCACTTGCAGCCTGCTGCGCGTGCAGTTGGCGAACGGCGAGGAACTCGAGTACGCGGTCCTTCACGTCATCGAGCCCAAAGTGATCCTCTTCCAGGATCTGCGAAGCCCGCGTCAGGTCGAGATGCTCGGCACTGCGTTCATTCCACGGGAGCTCCGCCACCGTCTCGAGGAACGTGCGGATGACCTGCGCCTCCATGGCCTCCTTGGGCGTGCGTGCAAGCCTCGCTAGCTCGCGCTTCACCTCCTTGCGCACATCCTCTGGCAGTTCGAGGACATCGAGCCGCTCGCGAAGCTCGTCCGCAAGCGCTTCGTCTTCCTCGTCGCCAAGTTCTTTCCGGATCGCGCGCAGTTGCTCACGCAAGAACATCTCGCGCTGTCGCTCGCCGAGCTCCTCCTGCACCTTCGACTTGATGTCTTGCTGGGCGTCGAGCAGGTCGATCTGCCGTTGTACGTGAAGCAGCACGCGCCGGAGCCGCTCCTCGACTCCGAGGGTCTCGAGTAGCCCCTGCCGGTCCTTCGACGAGATGTCCAGGTAGCCGGCGACGAGATCGGAGAATCGACCCGGCTCGGTGACACCTTCGAGCACCTGGTCCACCACGTCTTCGGCAAGCCCGGACTTCTGCCCAAGCTCTGCAGCCCGCTCTCGTACCTCCCGATGGAGCGCGATGAATGCGGCTTCCTCCGCATCGATCGGCGGCAGATCCGGCGCCTGGCAGACGACCGACTCGATGAACCCTTCGGTCTCGGAGTACTGCAACACACTGGCGCGAAACTCACCATGGAGCAGGAGCTGCACGCCACCCAGGCCGCGCTGCACCTGCCCGATCTTCGCCACGGTCCCCGTGGTGTAGAGGCCCGCCGGGTCAACGGTGTCGGTGTTCTGTCGCTGGCAGACCGCGAAGATCCGGCGATCCTCACGCTTCAGCGCCGCTTCGATTGCCCGCAGCGTCCCGGGCCTGCCCGCCCCGATCGGGACGGTCACACCAGGGAACAACACGACCTCCCTGAGAGGAAGGACGGGCAGCCGAAGCCGGCTTGTATCAATTGCTGGGGTCGAATCAGTCATTCTTTCCTTCCTTCCGCCACGGCAGATGAGCTCCTGCCGCCGGAGTGCACCGCCCATGCCAACAATGACTGCCCCTGTGACGGGACTCAAATGTCAACTCCGCCGTTCCCGCATCACGGGCTGACGGCCGAAGCCAAAACTCTGCCATTTTGGCGGCCTCTTGGCCGCTATCCGGTGGGAGCGCGTGGTGCGGAGTTGAGCAGCGCCTTGAGTTCGGGATCGGTCAGTTGCTCGAGGAGGCCCGCACGCGTGGTCATCTCCCGCGGGGCTTCTTTGGAGTCGGACTGGCATTCGAAGCGGACGATATCGGCAGGCTCTGGGAAACCTGCCGGCCGATGCTTCGTAGAGACGAGGCCGGACGTGCGACCGACCCGTTCGGCCGACCACCGTCTACCGGCGTCATCCATGATCCAACGCATCGCCGCCTCGTGCTTCGGGTTCCACAGGTTGCCAGGACTCCTGACCCGGACTTAATCTACGGCCCGAGTCCAACCGGTGCCACATGGACAGTTTGCAGCCGTCTGACAACCCGCTCGCTGAGCGCCTCGCCCTCGTACTCGAGGGTGCGTACGAGCTTGAGGGTGAGATTGGCCGAGGTGGCATGGGGGTGGTATACCTCGCCCGTGACCTCGCGCTGAAACGCCGCGTCGCGATCAAAGTCCTTCCTCCTGAGCTCGCGTTCCGTCAGGATATCAAGACGCGCTTCGTGCGTGAGGCCCAGACGGCGGCGCGTCTCGCCCACCCGCACATCGTGCCGATCCACACGGTCGGCGACGAGGGTGGGCTCGTCTACTTCGTGATGGGTTTCGTCGACGGCGAATCGCTGGCCGCCCGGCTGCGGCGGCGCAACGCCCTCCCGGCCGAAGAGGTCCGGCGGATCATGAAGGAGACGGCCGACGCACTTGGCATGGCCCACGCCATGGGGGTGATCCACCGCGACGTCAAACCGGACAACATCCTCCTCGAGGGAACCCGGCGTCGGGTAATGGTAACGGATTTTGGAATCGCCAAGGCGCTCTCACATGCAGGCGCCGGCACTCTGACCGGCACGGGAATCGCCATTGGGACGCCGCATTACATGAGCCCCGAGCAGGCGGCTGGCGAGCGTGAGATCGACGCGCGGAGCGACCTGTACGCACTCGGGGTGGTTGCCTACGAAATGGCAACGGGCGAGCTGCCGTTCCAGGCGCCCACTGTCCCCGGCATCCTCATGAAGCACATCTCCGAGGCTGCGCCTGACATCATGCGCGCGCGACCCGACCTGCCGGAGGACCTGGCCACGTGCATCATGCGCTGCTTGGCAAAGGACCCCGAAGCCCGCTGGCCCACGGCGGAGTCCCTCGTCCGCGCCCTCGACGCCCGCAGCGCGGGGCCGTACCGCCCACCGGCGCCCCGACCCCGCCCCGGAGCCCTGGCGCGGCGCGAGGCTCCCGATGTCGCCGTTCGGCCACGGGATCGCCGCCCGCGACCAGCTTCCCGCCATGCTCGGGATGCGGCGCCGTCCGACACGCGACCACGCGAGCCCGAGATCGTCCGGCGGTTCCGGGATGAGTTCGCCCGGTGGGCGGTGATATCAGGCGGGCTGATGCTGATCAACGTGGCGACCGGGATCACGGAACCCTGGTTCCTGTTCGTGGCCGGATTCTGGGGCTTCGGGCTTGGCAGTCGCTACTCCAAGCTCTGGCAGGCCGGGTATAGCTGGCGGGATGTCCTGAATCGACCGCCGGCGCCCGACGCGGTCGAGGCTCGCCTGTCGCCGGTTGAGGTCCCCAAGGCGCTCCGGAAGTCCACCGACGTCGGCGCGGACGAGGACTTCGGGCCCTTGAAGCCCCAGATCACCCAGTTGCGTCGTGACGAGACGGCCATCCGGCAGATTGTCGGGCGCCTGCCGGCCTCGGAGCGCAACCTGCTTCCGGACGTGGTGCACACCGTGGAGGCGCTTTCCACCCGAGCGTTCGAGTTGGCCCGAACGCTTTCGCAGATGGAGGGTGAGGTCGATTCCGAAGCCCTCGGCCGGCTCGATGCGCGGCTCGAGGACCTCGGCGCCGAAGCGGCCGACGACAGGAGGATCGACCTCCTCCGTCGGCAGCGCGATACCCTCACGGAGCTGGTCGAGCGGCGTCAAGGCCTCAACGAGCAGTTCGAGTCGTGCGTGCTCGCCGTCCAGAACATCCGGTTCGACCTCCTGCGCCTCCGTTCTGCCGGTGTCAGCTCGGTCCTCGATGACCTGACCACTGCCACCCAGGCGGCGCGGGCGCTGAGCGTGGACGTGGAGGCCGCGATCGAGGCCGCCGGCGAGATCCGGCAGGCATTGGGTCGGTAGCGCGCCCGCGGGCGATGCACGAAGCCCACGCGCCGCGGTCGGCGCGTGGGCTCCGTTTGCTTCCGGTCCCGCGGGGATCCTAGAAGGCGTGGAGCTCCCGGATAGCGGCGGCGATGCTCTCCGCCTGCGGCAGGATCACGTCTTCGAGCTGGGGCGCGTAGGCCACGAATGTGTCGGTCGCCCCGAGTCGCTTGACCGGCGCATCGAGCCAGTGGAAATGATCGTCCGCGACCCGCGCCGCGATTTCCGCCCCGTAGCCCCAGGACAGTGAGTCCTCGTGGGCCACGAGCACCTTGCTGGTCTTCCGCACCGACGCGCCAATGCGCTCCCAGTCCACCGGGCTCAGCGATCGCAGATCGATCACCTCGACCTCGATCCCCTCGCTCTCGGCGACGAGCTTGGCGGCGTTGAGCGTCCGCTGGACGACGGCACCGTACGTCACGACGGTCACGTCCGCCCCCTCGCGCACGACCCGGGCCTTCCCGAACGGAATCATGAAATCCGGACCGGGATACGCACCCTTGTTGTAGGTCTGCCGGTAGAGGTGCTTGTGCTCGAGGAACAGCACCGGGTCGTCGCAGCGGATTGCGGTGCGGAGCAGACCATTCGCATCCAGCGCCGTCGACGGGCACACCACGCGAAGACCGGGGATGTGCGTGAACAACGTTGCTCCGGTCTGGGAGTGGTAGATCCCCCCGCCCTTGAGGTAGCCGCCGTAGGTCGCGCGGATCACGACGGGGGCGCTGAACGCGTTGTTGCTCCGCCAACGCAGCAGGACCAACTCGCTCCGGATCTGGTGGTAGGCCGGCCAGATGTAGTCGAAGAACTGCACCTCCACGACCGGCTTGAGACCGCGGGTCGCCAAGCCGACCGCCCGGCCGACGATGTTCGCCTCCGCCAGCGGAGAGTTGTACACCCGATCGTGGCCGAACTTCTTCTGGAGACCCCACGTGACCTTGAAGACCCCACCCTTTCCCTTCACCCGATCCACCTGCTCTTCGCGCGACGTATCGGCCACATCCTCGCCGAAGATCACGATGCGCGGTTCCCGCCGCATCTCGTCTTCCATGCACTTGTTGAGCAGGTCGACCATGGTCGTCGGATCCCCCTCGAACTGGGGCTCATCTTCCGTATCGAACTGCGCAGCAGTCGGATCGACGTCGGGGGAGTAGACGAACTGGTGAATGGTCTCCGGCCCGGGCTGCGGCGACGCCAGCGCAATCTCCGTTGCGACCTCGATCTCCTCCTCGACCCGGGCCCGGATGTCTGCGAGTTCGGTCTCCGTGGCAAGGCCGTCCTCCAGGAGTCGCGCCGGGAATGTCGCAATCGGGTCCCGCGTCGCTTCCCCCGCGCGCTCCTCCGTGGTCTTGTACATCGCCTCGTCATCGGAGAGCGAGTGGGAGTAGGGACGGATGACATGAGCGTGAATCAACGCCGGGCCCCGACGGGCGCGGCAATACGTCACAGCCCGGGAAACGGCGTCGTAGGAAGCCAAGGGGTCGCACCCGTCCACTTCCTCCACGTACAGGTGCGGGAAGCCGGTGAGCAGCTTCGAGATGGAGCCACCCGCCGTCTGCACCTCGACCGGAACCGAGATGGCGTACTTGTTGTCCTCGATCAGGAAGAACACCGGCAGCTTGAGATTGCTCGCGGTGTTCAACGCCTCCCAGAACTCACCCTGGCTGGTCGTGCCGTCGCCGGAGGAGCAGAAGGCCACCTCGTCGCTGTGGGACCGCTGGTGCCGGTCGGCAATGTCGGTGATCCGATCGTATCGGAGCCACGCTTCGGCGCAGCCAACGGCATTCAGATACTGCGTTCCCGTCGGGCTGGAGGAGCTTACGATGTTGTACTTCTGGTGCCCCCAGTGCGACGGCATCTGCCGCCCACCGGAGCTGGGGTCGTCGGCCGCCGCGACTGCTTCGAGGAGCATCTCCGTGGGGGTCATCCCCAGCGCGAGACACAGCGCCCGGTCGCGGTAGTACGGGTAGAACCAGTCGTATCCGGATCGGAGGGCCTTTCCGGCCGCCACGAGCACCGCCTCGTGCCCCGCACCGGAAATCTGGAAGTAGATCTTGTTCTGCCGCTTGAGTTGGATCTCCTTGTCGTCCAGCCGTCGCGACAGGAGTATCAGGCGGTACATGTCGAGCAGGTCCGCCTTCTCGAGCCGCGCGGCCGAGCCGCGGCTTGGCTGGGGCTTGGACTTGGTCCCGGTCTTGGCAGGCATGGGCCAAAAATAGCCTACCGAGCCGGTGCGGCTAGCAGCCCCTCCATGCGGCCGAATGCCTCCCGCGCCCGCGTCACGACAGGATCCGTCGTGAGCCATAGCTCATCCCGTGCCTCGGCGCCCCACCGGACGAGGGCAACCCGGGCCGCAAGCCGCCGCGCCAGCGCAGCATGCAGCGCCGTGTCAGCCGCCGCCGGGATCCTGAGCCGCTCGCGCACGCGCTGCAGAAACGGATCGAGCAACTCGGCCTGCCAGCGCTCCGGCGCCGACAGCCATGCCGCGCGACCCGCATCGGACGCCGGGAGGGCATAGGCCACGCTGTCGGCGACCGCTTCCTCAAACCCGCTGTCCGCGGCGACCGCATGCCACGCGGGGCGGGCCATACCCGGCGGCACCTCGATATCCGGGCGAATCCCGCCGCCGCCGCGCACCTCTCGCCCGGCATCCGTCTGGAAGACCTCGGCGGTGTCCTGCTCGCTCCCGCCCTGGCCCGCGAGTCCGTAGTACTGCTCCACCGCGAGACCCGCGTAGCGCCGCTGGATGAAGCGGCCACTCGGCGTCAGCACCCGCCCGATGGTGAGCCACACGACGTCGCCGCCCGGGAGCACGAATGGGCCCTGCATGAGTGCCTTCCCAAAGCTGCGGCGTCCCACGAGCAGGGCGCGATCATGATCCTGCAGCGATCCGGCCAGCGCTTCCGACGCGCTGGCACTCTGCTCATCCATGAGCACCACGAGCGGGAGGTCCACAAACCGCCCGTTCTTCTTCGTGATGTACTCCTCGTCCACCGTGCTCTTCCGCCCACGCGTCCGGAAGACGAGGGTTGCCTTGGGCAAGAACAGCGAGGCGACCTCCACGGAGGCCACCACGATACCTCCGGGGTTCCCGCGCAGATCGAGGACGAGCTGCCGCGCCCCCGAGCGCCGGAGACCGTTCACGGCCTTCTCCAGCTCATCCGCCGCATCGGCTCCGAAGTGCGCCAGTCGGACGTAGCCGGTGGCGGGGTCCAGCAAGCGCGTGACCCCAACGGACGGTTGCTTGACGTCGTCCCGCTTGATGGTCACCTCGTAGCGGCGCGGCTCGAGGCGCGGTCCCCGCTCGAACGCAAGCCGCACCCGCGACCCGGACGGTCCGGCCATACGAAGCATCAGGCTCTCGGCGTCACGCCCGGCCATGGTGCTATCATCGAGGGCGAGCAGGCGGTCGCCCGGCAGCACGCCCTTCCGATCCGCCGGACCATCCGGCACGACGGCGAGCACCGTGGGCACGCCGTCCACGTCTTCGAGCACGATCCCCACCGTTCCCAGCTCGCCGCGCGCCAGCGCCGCCGCCCGCGCCACCTCCTCGCGCGACTCGAACCGGCTGTGGGGGTCGAGCGACCGCAACATGCCGTCGATGGCCGCCCTCACCAACCGCGCGTACGACACGCTGTCCACGTAGTTGCTCCGGAGGTGGTTGAGCACACCCGTGAACGTCTGCAGCTCTTCGTAGTTCGAGCCGGCCTGGCCCACGGCCGCGTCGGTCGGCCCAAGCGCCGCGAAGCCCACGACGACTGCCGTCCACCGTACGTGTCGCATCCGGTTCCCCATCCGCGGTCCCTCAGCCTCGTCGTGCGGCCGATGGTCTGGTCAGGACGGACGCCGCAGCACTCCCAGACGGAACCGCGCGGCGGTGACTCCTCCCGCGAGCCGCCGCGGTCACCGCAGCCGCGTCAGCCGCCGTAGCGCTTCCAGTTTCTCCAGCGCCGAGGAAGACGATGGCGCCTCGGCGATCGCGTACAGTCCGTCCCGCACGTCCAGCAGCACTTCCAGGAGGAGCTGCTCGCGCTGGAACGACGCATCGAGCTCCATCATGCGAGCCTCATCCCCGGCCATCTTGGCGCGGTCGTACGCCTCGCGGTACAGCCGCTCCAGGTTCTCCAGTATCCGGTCTCGCGGACGAGGACTCATGTGGTGCCACCTCCGGCAACCTCGTCGAATGGCAGGATCAACAGGCCACTTGGCACTTTCGGGGCAAAGTAGGTGGACTTCGGCGGCATGATGCCCCCAGCGTCAGCTATTGTCAGCACCCGTTCAATCGGAGTCGGACGTATCAGCACGCCCGCCGACCCGCCCCCGGCCACCGCGTGAAGGAGTTCGCCGGGGTTCGAAGTGTAGCGGACCGTGGCCTCCGATCCGGCCGCAGCAACGAGCATCTGAACAACCGTACGCTCGATAACGGCGGTTTCCAACTCGCCATCGTGCGGATCCCGTGCGCGGAGCACGAGCAGCCGCCCGGTGGGGAAGGCAACCACGGCGGCGGGATGGGGACCCAACGCATCCAGCAACCCATGCGGATCGAGTTCCGCCTCGGTTTCGTCGACGTCGAACGCGCCAGACCACTCGGCCGCGAGGGCGGTGGCATCGACCGGCCCACCGACAACCAGCCGATGGGTCGCGAGTATCACGAGCCCGGGGTCGCGCACCGGGACCGCGAGCGCCGGGATACGATCGGCGACCGGCAGCACCGCCCGCAGTGCGGCGGCCGTCTCAAAGCGATGATGCCCGTCGGCGATGTAGACCGGTCCGTTCCCCACCGCATGGGCAAGCTCCGCCGCCTGGACCCCGGTGATCCGCCACAGTCCGATCCGAACGCCATCGAGCTCCGCCGCAGCCATCGGCTCGTGATGCGTCACGCCGTCGAGGCGCCGCTGCAGGTGTCCGCGGTCATCACGCGTGAGGATGAAGATCGGCTCGACCGCCGTTCGCGTCGCGCGCCCAAGCGCGAGCCGGTCTTCCTTCGGTCCCCGGTGCGTACGCTCGTGCGGTCGCACCCGTCCGGACTCGTATCCCTCGGCGAGTAACCCCCCGATGACGCCGGTTCTCAGATGCGTACGTCCGGCCGGGGTGGCGAACTCCTGCTGGACCACGTAGAGCGCCGGCCCCTCGTCGCGCTCGAGTACGCCTGCAGTCCGCCATCGATGCAGCACCTGCGCCGCCGCGGCATAGCGGTCGGCACCGCCCACCGGCACGGTGAGGTGAACGATGTTGTACGGCGACCGACGCGCAAACGCCTCGCGCGCATCCTCGGACAGCACATCGTACGGTGGGGCAATGAGGTCGCCCAACCGTTCGGGCGCGCGATAACGCTCGGCACGGATCGGGGTGAACAAGGTCTCCGGTGTTGGATCTGCCATGGTGCCGTGCGTCCTCCGCATCCCCAGGAGATTGCCTGCCGGTCGGCGCGGCCGCCAGTCCGGTGTCCTACCCGCGGGTCACGCCCAGGGACGGGCGGCAACCTCGGCTTCGTCCAACATCTTCCGATACGATCCGTAGCGGGACACGGCAAGCGTCCCGGCCTCCACCGCGTCGCGAACCGCGCACCGGGGCTCCTCCCGATGCCGGCAGTCGTCAAACCGGCATGCCGCCCCATGACGGCGCACATCGGGAAAGGCATCTGCTACATCCCCCGGGCTCAGGCCCCAGAGCCCGACATCGCGCAACCCCGGCGTGTCCACCACGAACCCACCGCCCACACAGGGGTGCATCTCCGCGGCCACGGTTGTGTGGCGGCCGGCGTGGCTGCGGGGGCTCACCTCGGCCGTCCGGAGCCGCAGCCCCGGGACGAGTTGATTGAGGAGACTCGACTTCCCCACACCCGTTGGTCCGGTGAAGAGGGACACACGACCCTCGAGGAGCTCGCGGAGGCGGTCGATACCCTGACCGCCGCGTGCACTGGTCACGAGGACCTGGTAGCCGGCCTGTTCGTACGGCACCCCAAGCGAAGCGGCGGCGGGCGCGAGATCCGCCTTGTTGATCACGACCGCAACCGGCAGTCCATTGGCTTCCGCCACGGCAATGAACCGGTCGATCAGGTAGGGATCCCACGCGGGCATGAGCGCCGCGCCCACCACCACGACCTGATCCACGTTCGCCGCCACCGGGCGCTCGCCCCGCGCGCGGCCCGGACTGCGCCGCTTGAGCAGCGACCGGCGCGGCGCGATGGCTTCGATGGTTGCCGGTGACTCCGCCACGATGGCCATCACGACCGAATCACCCACGAGCACCGTCTCGGCGCGGCGGTGCTTCATGCGGCCCCGGAGCACGGCTTCGACTACCTGACCGTTCACCCAGACGCGGTAGCACCCCCCCGCGCGGGACAGGACGACGCCCTCGAGCCGCTCTACCAGTCGGGCTCCAGTTGGCGGGCATGGATCGCCCGGTCGAGGTGAGACTTCACGTCGTGAAGGGAGAGCGCGTGAGCGGCTCGCTCCGCATCGGCCGGGCTGGTTCCGAACGCCACATAGTCCGTCTCCACATGCCCATCGGGCACGTCGCCGGCCTCCGACCAGCGCACGAAGAGCAGCGCCGCCCCGTAGCGATCCGTAGCGTCCGGCGCCTCACTGACGAAGACCGCAACCGAGTACGCGCGCCCATCCGCAGCACCGAAAGCGGGCGGGCGCTTGTGCACAACGAGGTAGCCGCCCAGCGTCGTGTCGTCCGTCAACGCCCCGAGCCATCCGCCGTCTCCCGTAGGAGGTTCCCGACAATGAACCACACGTTTGCCGGTCGCTCCGCCAAGCGTCGCATCAGATACGGATACCATTCCGTGCCGTACGGGACGTAAACGCGGACGTTGTATCCCTCCTGACGCAGCGCGTCCTGGAGATCGCGCCGCACGCCGTAGAGCATCTGGAACTCGTAGCGCTCGGGACCGATACCCTTGGCGCGAGCGTGTTCCTTGACGTGCGTGATCAGCGCCTCGTCGTGGGTTGCGAACGCAGGATAGTTGCCGCGCTCGAGCATGCGCTCGCTGCACCGCGCAAAGACGGCGTCAACATCGCGCTTGTCGGGGAAGGCAATCGCCTCAGGCTCCTTGTACGCGCCCTTCACGAGCCGCACGCGCGCCCCGACGTCTAGCAAGGCCTCGATGTCCGCCTCCGTGCGCCGGAGCATCGTCTGAATCACGACCCCCACCAGATCACCGAAGTCGGGGCGGAGCGTTGACTGATAGAGGTCCAGCGTCCGCTGGACGTACGCCGAAGCCTCCATGTCCACCCGCACGAAGATCCCGTGCGCTCGGGCCCGGTCGAGAATCTGGTGGACGTTGGCAGCGGCCACGTCCTGCCCGAGGTCGAGCCCCATCTGCGTGAGCTTGATGGAGAGGTTCGCGCGGACGCCCGTGGTGTGAATCCGATCCAGGATCTCGATGGCGGCATCTCGCGCCCCGGTCGCTTCCTCGCGACTGGTCACGCTCTCGCCGAGGAGATCGAGACTCACGGTGATGTCACGCGCGTTGACCCGTCGCGTGGCGTCCATCGCCTGATCGAGGGTCTCACCGGCAACGAACCGGGCCGAGACCTTCCGGGCCAGGCCATTGCGCTTCACGAACTCGAACAGGCCCCGCCGTTCGCTGAGCCAGAGGAAGGTGCTTCGCAGCATGCCGTCAGGTCTTGAGGTAGAAGTGGATGCCCTGCTCGGCCTGTTGCACAAGCGCGGGCGCGGGCGCGAATCTCGGTCCGTACTTGGTCTCGAGCCGACGCAGAACCTCAACTGCCCGGACCGCGCCGACTCGATCGAGTTCCCGGAGCGGCCCGCCACGGAACGGCGGGAAACCGATGCCAAATATGGCTGCGATGTCCCCATCCCGGGGAGTCCTGACTACGCCGGCCTCCATCGCCAAGGCGGCTTCGTTCAGCATGGCATACACGAGTCGATCCTCGACGTCGGCCGGAGTGGGTCCGGAGCCGGCCCCGACGATGTCACGAACCGACTCGTCGATACCCCGGCGCCTGCCACCGTCGTACCGATAGAACCCACGGCCGGTCTTCCGGCCGAGGCGGCCGGCTTCCACGAGCGCCTGGAGGCCCGCCACCGGTGCCATCCGCTCACCAAACGCTTCATGCAGGACACGCGAGGCCTTGAGCCCCACGTCCAACCCCACTTCATCGAGGAGCGTGATGGGGCCCACGGGAAAGCCGTATTGCTTCATCCGTCGATCGATCTCGCGGACATCAGCCCCTTCCGCCACGAGTCGGCCCGCTTCGTTCAGGTATGGGGCCAGGATCCGGTTTACCCAGAATCCCGGTTCGTCCCGCACCACGACGACGGTCTTCCCCATGCGGCGTCCGAAGTCCACGGCGGTGGCGGTAACCCAGGACGCGGTCTGTGCGGTGGTGATGACCTCGAGCAGCGGCATCTTCTCGACCGGTGAGAAGAAGTGCATTCCAAGGATCCGTTCGGGCCGACGCAGCACCGACGCAATCCGCGTGATGGGGATGGTGCTGGTGTTGGACGCGAGGATGCACTCGTCGCGCACGTGGCCTTCGAGCTCGCGGAAGACCTGGTGCTTGACCTCCAGATCTTCGAATACTGCTTCGATGACGAGATCGGTGCGTCCAAATCCGGCCCAGTTCGTGCCTCCCGAGAGGAGCGCGGTCAACCGTCGGTGCTCGAACTTGGTCAGTCGCCTGCGTTTCAGCCGCGCGTCGAGGATGTGACGCGCTCCCGCAATCCCCTTGCCGACCGCGGCCAGTCCCGTGTCGCGGAAGCGCACGTCCACGCCGGTTTGCGTGGCCGCCGTTCCGCCAATTCCACTCCCCATGAACCCCGCACCGAGAATGCCCAGTCGCTGCACTGATCGCGGCTCGACCCCTTCCGCGCCCCCAAAGTCCTTCTTGAGCGCGGTGGTGGCAAAGAAGATGCCGACGAGCGCCCGGGACACGTCACCCACTGCGAGATCCGCGAAGTGCCGCGCCTCTCGCTCCAGCCCGGCCGGGATGCCGTGCCGCAGCCCCTCGGCCACCGCGTCGAGCGCGGCAAGCGGGGCAGGGTAGTGCCCGCCGGTCTTCGCGAGCACCTGCTTGCGAGCGAGCGAGAACACGAGTGCCCGCCCCGCGGGATTCCCCTCCAGCAGCCAACCCTTGAGCCCCCCGGTCGGGCGGGTCGGGCGCCAGCCGTCTGCCAACCGCCGTGCCACATCGACGGCCACGCGTTCGAGGATGGCGGGATGGACCAGATCATCCACGATGCCACGGCGATACGCCACGCGCGCCGGAAGCACCTTGCCGGCGAGGATGATGTCGAGGGCCGCCTGGAGCCCGATGAGCCGCGGGAGACGCTGGCACCCACCTGCCGCCGGGATGATGCCAAGCTGGACCTCCGGGAGACCGAGCTTGGTCTTCTCGTGCTCCGTTGCCACGCGGTACGTGCAGGCAAGGGCGGCTTCGAGCCCCCCGCCGAGGCATGCACCGTGGATGGCCGCCACGACGGGCTTGCCAAGGGAGGGAATACGGTTGATGAGAGCCTGGCCGGTCCGGACGAGCGTGTGCGCAGCCTCGCGCGACGGGAGCGCGACGAACTCGTCGATGTCCGCACCAGCGATGAACGTGTCTTCCTTGCCCGACAGGAGCACGACCCCTCGGACCGTGGCGTCAGCTCCCAGGGAGGTGAGGATGGCGTCGAGCTCGTCTCGGACACCGCGTGTGATCTTGTTGACCGATTCGCCTGGTAGGTCGAGGACGACCCGGGCAATCCCGTCTGCGATGGTGACGGTGAAGGGCGTCATCGGCGCTCCAGGACCATCGCAAACCCCATCCCGCCTTGCGCACAGACGGAAACCAGCCCGAACTGGACGTCACGTCGCCGCATCTCGTTGGCGAGTGTCAGGGTGATCCGCCCACCGGTCGCGCCGAACGGATGGCCGATGGCAATCGACCCGCCGGCGACGTTCACGAGATCGAGGTCGACGTCGCCGATTGGCTCCGCACGCCCGAGACGTTCTTCGGCCCACGCGCGGGACTCGAACGCCTGGATGTTCGAGAGAACCTGGGAGGCGAACGCCTCATGCATCTCGATGAGCCCCACATCCCGGAGCGTGATCCCAGCGCGTTCCAGGGCGCGCGGGACCGCCAGCGCGGGCCCCATCAGAAGCTGCCAACCGGGATCCACCGCCGCCACCGCATGGGCACGAACGAACGCGAGGGGCTCGTATCCGTTCGCCCGAGCCGCTTCCTCGCTCATGAGCAGGATTGCGGAGGCGCCATCGGTCAAGGGGGAAGCGTTCCCCGCTGTCACACTGCCGTAGCGCCGGTCGAAGACGGGCGTGAGCGCCGCCAGTTGCTCGAGGGTCGAATCCGCCCGAATCCCGTTGTCCCGATCCACAGGCGCACCGTCCCCGGACAGGACCGGGGCGATCTCGGCTGTGAGCCGACCATCCTCCGTGGCCGCGTGTGCATACTG
Source organism: Gemmatimonadota bacterium (assembly GCA_029859185.1). GTDB lineage: Bacteria > Gemmatimonadota > Gemmatimonadetes > Gemmatimonadales > GWC2-71-9 > JAOTWJ01. The sequence goes on along the minus strand of JAOUDR010000003.1, from coordinate 6,595 downwards.
ATGGCTGCGCAGCGCCCACCGATCCTGCGCTTCGCGGGCGATTCCGTTGACCTTTGCCATCTTCTCGGCCGATTGCCCCATGCTCTCACCAGTGGAGGGCTCCGCGATCGCCGGCGTGACCGGGACCAGGTCGCGGGGACGGAACCGGGCGAGCAACCGCAGCCGATCGCCGACGGATCGGGCCTTGCTGAGCGCAACCAGGAGATCCGAGAACCTGCGGGAGTGCAGGATGGGAATGTCCGAGAGGCTCTCGGCACCACCCGCGATCACGACATCCGCCCGCCCCGCCGCGATCTGGTCGGCACCGATGGCGATGGCCGTATTCGCCGAGGCGCAGGCTCGGTTCACCGAGGCGGCCGGAATGTCGCGCGGGAACTGGGGAAGCAGGCTGACTTCCCGGGCCAGGTTCGGGGCAAGGACGCTCGAGACGACCTGGCCGAAGTACATCTCATCGACCGCGTGGCCATCGAACTCACAGCGGTGCAGGAGCTCGACGGTCGCGAGCCGGGCGAGGTCCGCCGCGCTGAGGGCCCGCAACGTAGTCCCCGCCTTACAGAACGGAGTCCGGCTCCCGCCCACCACGGCGACACGACGGCCCGCCGTCCCCACACCCATTGGGTTAAGCTACCCTTCGGGTGAGCAGCGTGGTAGCGCGCGCCCTGGGGCGCGTGGCATCATTGTCCCGTATTGTTGATGGCGAACACGCTCGCGACGGCGGCGGGCCGACCGTCGATCATCTCGATCACCTCGCGTGACAGGACCACTTCAAACGGCTCCACGAGCCGCAGCAGTTCACCGGGCTCCAGAAGATGCTCCTCGGATTCTGGCCCCCAGCCCTGCTGGCGCTGTGCGAGGAGAAACGTCTCGGCGATGAAGTACCCACCGGGCTTCACGGCAGCCCGAAAATCCGGGAACCGTTCGCGGTCGAGGTAGTCGAACAGCAGGACCACGTCGAACGACGCGGGGGTGATTTGGCTGGATCGGAGGTCCATGTGCAGGGTCTTCACGGACACGTGCCGGCGCTGGGCCTCGCGCTCGAGCACCGCCAGGCTGTTGGCGTCAGAGTCGACGGCGACGACGTCGGCCCCGTACTCCGCGGCCAACAACGCATGACGGCCCGGTCCGGACGCCAGGTCGAGGACCCGCACACCCGGTTGAAAGACACCGGCGTGCCACGTGAACCACGCGCTCGGCGGCTGTCCGCGCTCGTTCCGTCGAGAGAATAGCGGCGTGATCTCCCCCTTTTCAGCCTCGACCCGCGCTGCGTCCCTGGCCGAATTGGCCAACGGGGCGGTAGACGTTTTGGTCATCGGCGGCGGGATCACCGGTGCCGGCATTGCCCGCGACGCCGCGATGCGCGGCCTCCGTACAGCACTCGTCGAGCGAGGCGACTTCGCAACCGGGACCAGCGGCCGCTCCTCGCGGCTGGTCCATGGCGGCCTGCGCTATCTCGAACATTACGCGTTCCGCCTGGTGCACGAGTCGGTGCGGGAACGGCGGATCCTGCTCCGGATCGCCCCGCACCTGGTGTGGCCCCGCTCCTTCCTGTTCCCGCTTTACGCCGGGGGCCGCGTGCCACGCTGGCAGTTGGCCGCCGGGATGTGGCTCTACGACGCCTTGGCGTCCTTTAGGAATGTGGAGCGCCATCGGTGGCTCAGCAAGCGGGCCATGCTCCGGGCCGAGCCGCGGCTCCGGGCCGAGGCACTCCTGGGAGGCGCCCGCTACTACGACGCCCAATGCGACGACGCTCGCCTTACCCTGGCCAATGTACGTGATGCCCACCGGTATGGCGCCCTCGTCGCGAGCTATGCCGAGGTCGAAGGATTCGATATTGCTGCCGGCAGAGTTCGTGCCGCCCGCGTGGTCGATCGCCTCACGGGCGACACGCTCGTCGCTCGCGCACAGGTCGTCGTGAACGCCACCGGTCCATGGTCCGATGCGGTCCGGCAGGACGGCTGCCGCATGCTCCAATTCTCCAAGGGTGCCCATGTCGTGATCGCCCGGTCCCGCCTCGGGCTGGCGGAGGCCGTCACCATCCTCTCACCAGTCGATGGTCGGGTCATGTTCGCGCTGCCCTGGGGCGACCTGGCCTACATCGGCACCACGGAATCACCCCTGGACGACGCGCCGGCAGACATCACCGCCGACGCTGCCGACGTCGTGTATCTGCTTCGCTCGGCCAATGCGGTGTTCCCCGATGCCCGACTCCAGCCCGATGACGTGATTGCCACCTGGGCCGGCGTGCGTCCCCTCGTGCGCCCGCCCAACGCCGTGGACCCAGGCGCGGTCCCCCGGGAGCACGTGATCGTCGAGGCGCCGGGGTTGGTTTCGGTCCTCGGCGGCAAGCTCACCACCTACCGCCGGATGGCGGCCGACACCGTGGACCGGGTGGCAGCGGCGCTGCACGGGCTGGATGGCCGGACCCTGCCCCCGCGGGCACGTACCGACTCCGAGCCCCTCCCGGGCGGCGAGACGGCCGATCTCGACCTGATCGCGGCGGAGGTGGAGCGAGAGGGAATCGCCTCACCGACCGCGCGGCGGCTGGTCCAGCGGTACGGCAGCGAGGCGCCGGCGGTCGCGCGTCTTGCCGCGGCTGACCCCAAGCTCGGCCTCCCCATCGCCACCGGGGCATCCGCGATCCGCGCCGAGCTGATCTACGCCGTACAGCGGGAGATGGCCCTGACCCTGCCGGACCTCCTGATCCGCCGCACGCACGTGTTCTACGAGACGCCGGGGCATGGACTTGCGGACGCCGCCGATCTGGCCGCCCTCGTGGCACCCGACCTCGGGTGGGACGCCGCGCGCTGTGCCGCTGAGGTTGACGCCTACCGCAACGAGGTCGCGCGGGCCGAAGCGTTCCGCCACCAGCTCCGCTAGCTCGCTGGGGATGCGGGCACCGCCGCCTGCTGCGCGCGCGCATGATCGGTCGCCACCGTGCGAATGGCAAACAGCACGATGCCACCGCCGAGGAAGGCGGCCGCCGGGAGCACGAGCATGGCCGTCCGCAAGCCAAACCGATCCGACAGGGTCCCCACCAGCGGATACGCGATGGCGTCACCGGCGATGTGAGTGAAGAACACGTACGTGCCGATCACCGACGCGCCGACCTGCGGGGGAACCACATCGAAGATGGCGGCCGTCATGGGACCGTGGTACCACGTGAAGAAGAACAGCGTGCTGAAGAAGACGGGAATGAAGAGATCGAGATTCTCGATCTGGAGCAGCCACAGTGCCAGCGGAGCTCCGAGCAGGAACCCCGCCGATCCCGCAATGACCCGGCCGCTTGCCCAGCGCTCGGCTAGTGCGTCCCCGAGCCGCCCGCCGAACACCGTGCCAAGCACCCCCGCGAGGAGTCCCCACAGGCCGATCGTTCGTCCCACTACCGCTGGTGTGAGGCCAAGCTCCCGCTGCAGATAGGAAGGCGACCAGGCCACCAGGCCGTTCATCGAAAACGTGATCAACGCCCCGCCCGCGAACAGCCAGGCCAACGTCGGGGTTCGGAGCACCAAGCTGGCAGCTCGCTGCAGCTCCACAACCCGCGGGTGGTGCGCACGGCGCTCGTGGCGGTACCGCAGCGCGCGGGGTGCAGCAAGGGCGAGTTGGACCGCGACACCAAGCCCCGCAAACCCCGAAAACACGGCCACGTCGAGATCTGCAGAGCCCTCGACCCGATTGGCGACGTAGGCACCCAGCGCGCCGAGCAGCGTGAACACCCAGACGACCCAGAGCGCCTTCACGACGCGCCAAGCGCCCAACTCGAGGCGATGCAGTTGCTCCAGGATGGGAAAATGGGTGCGGACGCGGGCAGGATCCCGGAGCTGCCCTGCAACCATGGCGAGAATGAAGCCCGGGATGCCAACGGCGAGAAAGGCCGCCCGCCAACCGTACAGCCCCTCGAGTTCGCCGCCGACCCAGATCCCCAGCACGCCGCCCAGCGCCAGTCCACCCCAGAATATCCCGAGGGCCAACGCCCGGCCTCGACCGGGGAAATAGTCGGCGATCAGGGACTGCGCCGCGGGGGTGTACGAGGCCTCCCCGACGCCCACCATGGAGCGACAGAAGAACAACTGGCCGAACGTGCGAGATAGTCCTCCGAGGGCCGTGAACGAGCTCCACAAGGTGACGCCGACGGCGATCACCGTCCGTCGGGACTTGAGGTCGCTCAGGATCCCGAATGGCACCGCGGCCAGTGCGTAGACCATGACGTACGCCGATCCGAGCCACCCGAGCTGCGCGTCCGAGAGGTGGAGCTCCCGCTTGATCGGCTCGAATAGGACGAAGATGATGCTTCGATCGAGGTAGTTGAGCACGTTGATGAGCGCCAACAGCACGACCGCGTAGCCCGCATACCTCCGCGATACGACGCCGGCACCCGTCACGGGGACTAGTCCTCTCCGGGGAGATGGGCAGCCAACGCCCGCTCGTCACGGGACGATTTGGCTTCCTCGTACGCCGTGCGGAGGAGGGTCATCAGCGCGTCGCGTCGCGCGTACAGCCGCTTGGGCGCTCGCGGTGCCACCTTGGCCAGCGCGTACGCGGCGAGCAACGGGAAGCCCACCGTGGAGTCCATGTACGCCACGACGGCGTCAGGAAGCCGCTCCGGATCCACCTTCCCCCAACTCACGGCTTCCGCCGGGGTCGCCCCGGACAGGCCACCGGTATCCGGACGCGCGTCCGTGATCTGGAGGTAGTAGTCGTGCCCCTTCTCGTCGATTCCAAGCACTTCCTGAATCTGCGGTTCCGTCTGCAATACGAAGTTCTTGGGACTTCCACCTCCGATGATCAGAACGCCGCTCGTGCCGCCGCTCCGCTTGGCATCGAGCACGATGGCACTCGTCTCATTGACGTCCGCGGACACGTCATACCGCAGTTGGAATCCCGCCAGCGCAAGCTCGGCGACGTTCATCCCGATGGAGGAATCTCCCGGCGAGGACGTGTAGATCGGCACCTCGAATTCGTGCGCAACGGTGAGCAGCGACTTCCGCGACAACCCGAGGACGCGCTCGCGCTCGCGCAGATACCCGCCGAGCAGGTAGTGGTACTCCGCCGTCGACATCGCCCGTTGGAACTCGGGGCGCGCGGAGACCTGTCGGATGAACGCGTCCGTTCGCAAGAGCACTCGGTAGTCGAAGAAGATGTCGTAGATCCGGACGACCCCTTCCTCCCGCAGCACCACATCATCGACGTTCGGCCGTCCCGTGTGCATCGCGAAGCCAAGGGCGAAGTGGGCATCGTGGTACAGATTGGCGCCGGTGGAGACGATCCAGTCGATGAACCCAGCCTCGATCAGGGGAATCACGGTTGACATGCCCAGGCCCGCCGGGGTGAGCGCCCCCGTGAGACTCAGCCCCACCGTGCCCCCGTCGGCGAGCATGCGCTCGGCGAACAACCGACTCGCTTCCCGCAGGCGGCCGGCGTTATAGGCAAGGAACACCCCGTCGATGAGCTCGGGAATCGTTTCGCTCCCGGTCAGGGGGCGGGGATCGATGCGCGGGCCACGAAGATACCGCGTTCCAGCGTTCGCCATGTCGGTGTCCGTCCTCTTAGGGAAGCCTCAGCCGGGGGGTGGGGTTCCGCGTCGCCCCGCCTGGATCTCCGATTCGACGACGATACGAACGGCCTCGGCGGGGTCGTCCGTCACGTCCATGAGTTGGAGGTCCTGAGGGCTGATCTTCCCCTCACCGGCAACCCGGGTGCGGAGCCAGTCCAGCAGCGGCTGCCAGTACTCCGCCGACATGAGAACCAGCTTGAAGTGCTCGATCTTCCCGGTCTGGATCAGGGTGAGCGACTCGAACAGCTCGTCCAGGGTACCAAACCCGCCGGGGAAGACGATGAACGCGCTCGAGTACTTCACGAACATCGTCTTGCGGACGAAGAAGTACCGGAAGTCGATGGAGCGATCGATGTGTGGGTTCGCGTTTTGCTCGTGCGGCAGTTCGATGTTGAGTCCGATCGACAGAGCGCCCGCATCCCGTGCTCCCCGGTTCCCCGCTTCCATGACGCCGGGGCCACCTCCGGTAATGACGGCGAAGCCGGCCTCGCCCAACAGACGGGCGGTTTCGCGGGCCGCCTGATACCAAGGATCGCGCTCGTCGGTCCGCGCGGACCCGAAGATCGCGACCGCACTGCCTACGTCAGCGAGTTCCTCAAATCCCTCGACGAACTCCCCCACGATGCGCAGCACCCTCCAGGGATCCGTGCTCGTGAAATCGCCAGGCTTCGTAACGGGGGGAGGCGACGACAGGAGCTGCGCATCGGCGGTCGGTGGCTTACCCACGCGACGTTCGGAGGGTCTCGAGGGCTGTGACATGATCCTCCACGACGTTGTAGAAGAACGGTGAGATCCGGACATGACCGGGCCGCGCGTCGGTGACGATCTGCCGGGTCGCGAGTGCCGCGACGTCGGCGCGTGGGTCTTCCGACGGGAGCATCACGATCGCCGACCGGTCCGCGGGCGCAGCCGCGACGCGGGGGTTGAGGCCAAGATCGCGGGCACGGTCGACGAGGTCCGTCGTCAGCTGCGCCGTGACCTCACGTATCCTGGGAATGCCCACTTCCTCGATCACGTCGAGACCGCCGAGTTGTGCATGAACCG
>JAOUDR010000129.1 GCA_029859185.1 Gemmatimonadota bacterium | reverse complement strand
ATGCTCGGCCTGGCCGGATGGTATTCGACCAACATTCTCGGCAACCGGGATGGCGAGGTCCTGGACGATCCGGAGTCGTTCAAGACCAAGGAGGAATCCAAGCTCGGGGTGCTCGAGCACATCCTCCAGCCTTCCGTCTATCCGGAGCTGTACGGCAAGATCTACCACAAGGTCCGGATCAACTACTACCCACCGCGCGGGGACAACAAGGAAGGCTGGGACAACATCGACATCGTCGGGTGGCTGGGGTACCCGATGCAGATCAAGGTCGATTTCCTCTGCCGTGACTCCATCCTCGCCGCGCCGCTCGTGCACGATCTGGCGTTGTTCTCCGACCTTGCGCAGCGCGCCAAGATGGCGGGCATCCAGGAGTGGCTCTCGTTCTACTACAAGAGCCCCATGGCGGCACCGGGCCTTTCGCCGGAGCACGATCTGTTCATTCAGCACACGAAGTTCAAGAACACGCTGCGGTGGTTGATGGGCGAGGACCAGATCACGCACCTCGGCGTGGAGTACTACGAGTACGACAAGGGGTGAGCGCGCTCGACGTCATCGTGATGGTGGTGGGCGCGGCGCTCATCGGTTGGGAGCTGTGGTACTTCCTGGGCGCCACCACCGCGGAGCGGCCTCGCGGCCCCAGCGGCGCGCAGGAAGTGCAGGTGCGGGTGCACCAAGGGTTCGAGCCGGACGTGATTCCCGTGGAAGTCGGGCGTCCCGTCCGGCTGTTGTTCTACCGGGACGAGGCCGGCGAGCGCACGGGTGAAGTGATCTTCGAAACCCTGGACCTGCGGCGGGCCCTCCCCGCCTTCCAGACTACTGCGGTCGAGTTCACGCCCGAGGTGCCCGGCGACTACCCCTTCCGCTGTGGGCACACGGAGTACCGCGGGCGAGTCGTGGCCCAAGCGGGGGCCCCGGTGGCCCGCACCGATCCGGGACGGGGGCACCGCCGCCATGGCTAGCCGCGTCACGCTCCCGATCGAGGGAATGACCTGCGGGGCCTGCGCCATCACGGTGCAGAACCGGTTGGCGCAGGCACCGGGGGTCACGGAGGCGTCGGTCAACTACGCCACGGCGCGCGCGACGGTGACGCTCGCCGACGGGGCACCGCCCGTGTCCGCGCTGGTCGAGGCGGTGCGCGATGCCGGGTACGACTGCGGGCACGTGACCGCCGAGCTACGCATCGAGGGCCTGCACTATGCCACGGGCACGGCACGTCTCGAGCGAGAGCTCTCCGCCCTTCCCGGCGTTCTCTCGGTGGCCGCCAACCAGGCCGCCGAGGTGGTCCGGGTCGAGTATGTGCCGGGGGTGGTGGGCGCGCGCGACCTGGAAGAGGTGGTGCGGAGTATCGGGTTCACGCTGGCGGAGCCCGTTGCCGAGGAGGACCCCGTCGAGCGGGAGCGGATCCGCTCTCGGCGCGAGCAACGCACGCTGCTTGGCAAGCTCGTGGTCGCGGCCGTGGCCGCGGTCGCCACCATGGTGCTCTCCATGCCGTTGATGGGTGGGCACGGACAGGACCTGTTCACGCGACTGATGGGTCCCGTGGATCGTCTGCTGTCCAGTGTCCTTCCCGGTCTCTACACCTACACGGCGGCACACCCCGACCGGATTCGCTGGACCATGGCGCTCCTCACGGTACCCGTGTTGCTGTGGAGCGCCCGACAGTTCTTCCGCGGGGCGGTGAGTGGGTTCCGGCACCGCTCGGCGGACATGAACACCCTCATCGCCGTCGGAACGGGCGCGGCGTTCGTCTTCTCACTCGTGGGGACGGTCGCACCCGGCGTCTTCGCGACCGCGAGCCTCCCGGCCAACGTCTACTACGAGGGCGTGAACTTCATCGTCGCCTTCATCCTGCTCGGACGGCTCCTGGAGTCCCGGGCGAAGAGCGGGACCTCGGAGGCGATCCGCCGGCTCATGGGACTCCGGCCAAAGACGGCCACCGTCCAACGGGATGGGATAGACCTCGAGGTTCCCGTCGAGGACGTAGCCGTGGGCGATCGGGTCCTGATCCGACCCGGCGAGACGATCCCCGTCGACGGCGACATCGTGGATGGCCACTCGTCAGTTGACGAGTCCATGCTGACCGGCGAGCCGATGCCCGTGGACAAGGAGCCGGGCGACCGCGTGGTCGGCGGCACCGTGAACCAGACGGGGTCGGTCGTGTTTCAGGCCACGGCCGTCGGCAAGGAGACGGCCCTCGCGCAGATCGTCCGCCTGGTCGAAGACGCCCAGGGACAGAAGGCGCCGGTACAGGCGCTTGCCGATCGTGTGGCCGGCGTGTTCGTCCCCATCGTGATTGCCGTGGCCGTGGCGGCGTTCGTCGTCTGGTTCGTCTGGGGCCCGCCGCCGGCCGGCGTGTTCGCCACGGTGGCGCTCGTGACGGTGCTCGTGATCGCCTGTCCATGCGCGCTGGGACTCGCCACCCCAACCGCCATCCTGGTGGGGACCGGAGAAGGGGCGCGACACGGGGTCCTGATCCGCGGCGGCCAGGCACTCGAGATCCTCCAGCGGGTGGACACGATCGTCTTCGACAAGACCGGCACCATCACCGAGGGGCGCCCCCTCGTCACCCACATCCACGGGGCGCGGCGGGCTGACGGTCAGACCGTCCCGCCGCACGATGTCCTGCGCATCGCGGCGGCGGTCGAGCAGCGCTCCGAGCATCCGTTTGCCCGGGCCATTCTCGAGTCCGCGCGAGAAAAGGAGTTCGCCATACCCCCGGTCGAACGGTTCGTCGCCATGGAGGGACGCGGTGCCCGCGGCATCGTCGAGAAACGGCTGGTCGAGGTCGTGAGCGTGCGCCACGCCCGCGAGCGCAACATCGAGCTCGGCAGCCTGCTCGGCGACGCGGATCGTCACGTGGCGGCCGGTCGATCGGTGGCCGTGGTCGTCGTGAACGATACGGCGCAGGGGCTGGTCGTCGTCTCCGATGCGGTCAAGGAGAGTGCCGGCCCGGCACTCGCCGCGTTGCGGGCCCGCGGGCTGGATCTGTATCTGCTCAGCGGCGACACGCGGGCCGCGGCGATGATGGTCGGTCGCGAGGTGGGGATCGAGCGCGTTCTGGCCGAGGTGGCCCCGGCGGACAAGGCCGAGCGCATTCGGCAGTTGCGCCAGGACGGACGGGTGGTGGCCATGGTCGGCGATGGTATCAACGACGCTCCGGCGCTCGCGGAAGCGGATGTCGGCATCGCGATCGGGACCGGGACCGACATTGCCGTCGAGGCTTCCGACGTCACCCTGATTCGCGGCGATCTGCGTGGGGTTGTCACGGCCGTCGAGCTGTCGCGCCGGACACTCCGCACGATCCGCGGTAACCTGTTCTTCGCCTTCGTCTACAACGTGCTCGGGATTCCCCTTGCCGCCGGGGTGTTGTATCCCTTCACGGGCCTGCTGTTGAGCCCCGTGGTGGCGAGCGCGGCCATGGCGGCGTCGAGCCTGAGCGTGGTGGGTAACAGTCTTCGTCTCCGGAGTTTCCGTCCGTCCCTGACCTCAACGTCCTGAGCCAATGCGATACTTCCACCGCACACCGGTACCCATCGACGACGTCCTCGCGGCAGCCGACACCTTCTTTGGGGAGCGGATGCAGACCGTCACCTCCAAGGGTCGGCACCGGACGTACCGTCACACCGCCGGGACCGTGACCGTGGACCTTCGCGTCGAAGGTGGTCACTACACCCACGTGACGGTCGCCACCGACCAGGTTGGGGAGAGCGAGGTCGACAAGCTCGCGAAGCGGTTTCTGGGTACGGTCCACACCAAGGCCCATGCGGCCCACGAGCTGCGCGGGGCGTACTAGGCAGCCTCCTGCGGTTGGGGGCGTGCCTTGAATTCCGGATCGACCGGACCCAAGTTTCGCCCTCCCAGCCGATGACGAGAGCGTGACATGGCGTCACTGAAGCTCACAGTCGCGGGCATGACCTGCGGCCACTGCAAGATGAAGGTCGAGCAGGCGCTCCAGGGGGTTGCCGGCACCTTTGGGGCAGCGGTGTTCCTCGAGGACGGGGCAGCGGAGGTGGACTACGATCCCGCCCTGGCCTCACCGGAGCAGTACCTCGCGGCCGTCCGCGAGGCCGGCTACCAGGCCACCCAGGACGCCTGAGCCCGTGACCCTTGCCGCTGGCGCACCGCCGATCCCGGCGGGGCTCACGCATGACGACCTGCGGCGGATCTACTACTACCTCCGGCTCACGCGGGCGCTGGAGACACGCCTCACCAACCTCTACCGGCAGGGGAAGGTCATCGGCGGGCTGTACAGCTCCCTCGGGCAGGAGGGCGAAAGCGTGGCCAGCGCCTTCGCGCTCGAACGCCGCGACATCCTCTCGCCGCTGATCCGTAACCTCGGCTCGATGCTCGTGAAAGGTGCCCGGCCGGTTGACGTCCTCCGCCAGTACATGGCGAAGGCGGCAAGCCCAACGGCCGGCCGGGAGATGAACATCCACTTCAATGACTTGAACCTGGGCTACCTGGGGCAGATTTCCCACTTGGGAGACATGGTCCCGGTGATGGCAGGCATCGCGCTCTCCTTCCGCATGCGGGGCGAGGACCGGGTTGGGCTGGTGTACGTCGGTGACGGGGCGACGAGTACCGGGACGTTCCACGAAGGGGTCAACTTTGCCGCGGTCATGCGTGTGCCGTTGGTCGTGATGGTCGAGCACAACGGGTACGCCTACTCCACGCCCACCCGGCGGCAGGCGGCGGTCGAACGCTTGGCGGACAAGGCCCTCGCGTATGGGATTCCCGGGATCACGGTGGACGGCAACGACGTCTTGGCGGTCTATGAGGTCACCAAATCCGCGGTGGAGCGGGCGCGGTCTGGGGGTGGGGTCTCGCTCATCGAGGCCGTGACCTACCGGCGCCGGGGCCACGCACAGCATGACGACCAGCGCTACCAATCCCCCGAGGAGGTGGCTCGCTGGGAAACGAACGATCCCGTGGATCGATACCTCCAGCGCGTCACGGGAGCGGGCTGGATCGGAGAGACGGACGTGGCGGAGATCGATGCCCAAGTCGAGGTCGAGCTTGACGCGGCGGTGGCGGACTGTGAGCGGGAGCCGCTGCCTGAGCCCGAAACCGCGCTGACCGGCGTCTTCGTGCGTCCGGCGACGGCCCCGGCCCTCTGGTTCCGGGGGCTCGATGGCTGAGGTCACCTACCTCGAGGCGCTCCGGCAGGGGATGTGGGAGGAGATGGTGCGTGACGAGCGCGTCTTTCTCCTCGGCGAGGACATCGGTGCCTACGGCGGCGCGTTCAAGGTCACCGACGGGTTCCTCGAGCGGTTCGGGGCCAACCGCGTGGTCGATACCCCCATCAGCGAGGCCGCCATCGTGGGCGCGGCAGCCGGGGCGGCGCACATGGGTCTGCGTCCCGTGGCGGAGATGCAGTTCATCGACTTCATCTCCTGCGCGTATGACATCCTCACCAACTACGTGGCCACGGCGCGGTACCGGGCGGGGCTCGCGACCCCGATCGTCGTGCGCGGTCCGTCCGGCGGATACGTCCGCGGGGGCCCGTTCCACTCCCAGATGCCCGAGGCGGCGTTCTTCCATACTCCGGGCCTCAAGCTGGTAGCGCCCGCCACCGTCCGGGATGCGAAGGGGCTGATCAAGGCCGCGATCCGGGACGACGATCCGGTGATCTTCTTCGAGCACAAGTTCCTCTACCGCCGGATCAAGGAGGACCTTCCCGAGGGTGAGGATCTCATCACGCCGATCGGGGAGGCGCGCGTGGCGCGGGAGGGGCACGATCTCACGGTCGTGACCTGGTCGGCGATGGTGTGGAAGACGCTCGAAGCCGCTGACCAGCTCGAGCGCGAGGATGGGGTCTCGGTCGAGGTCATCGATCTCCGTACACTCGTACCCATGGATACGGACGCGGTCATGCGCTCCCTGCGGAAGACCAACCGTATCCTCATCGCTCACGAGGACACGCGGACCGGTGGGATTGCCGGGGAGATTGCGGCGCGGATCAACGAGGAGGCGTTCGAGTGGCTCGACGCCCCGATCCGTCGGGTAACGGCCCACGACACGCCGCTGCCCTACGCGCCGACGCTCGAGGATTACGTGCTGCCGCAGGCGAGCGATGTCGTGGCGGCGGCGCGCTGGCTCCTCGCCTACTGATCGTCATCGAGCCGCTCGATCACGATCCCGGACTGGGCGAGGAGATGGCGGCGGACGGTGGCCACCCGCGCGCCGCCCGGCAGCACGGCAAACCAGTGACCGGTCTCGAACACCCGCCGGCCGCCGGGGCAGACGGAGCCGCCGTGGACGGCGCGCGCCGCGGCGGTGCGGAGGCGCCGCACGATCCGGTCGCGCGGTAGCGCCTGCGGTACCTCGAGTAGCGTGTGCACGGCATCCGGGCGGACGGCGATGGCAGCCACGCGCCACCCCTCGTCCTTGCAGGTGCGCCGTAGCAGGTGCTCGCAGAACCGGGCGGTCTCCGCTATGTTAAACAGCTTCCGGCGCTTGAACGTGGAGAGGGTCACGTGGCACCATTTGGTGCCGGGCGGCGTGTGGGGCATGCCCCACGGTGCCACCAGTCGAACCGCAACGCATAGGCAGACTGTTGCCGGCCGGATGGATTACCGCGCAGTGCGGCAATTCCGGCTGCAGGAGACGGATACATGGCTCGTGTTGATGTGATCATGCCGCAGATGGGTGAGTCGATCGCCGAGGGCACCGTCTCGCGGTGGCTCAAGCAGGTCGGTGACGCGGTCAAGCGGGATGAGCCAATCCTCGAAATCTCGACGGACAAGGTGGACGCCGAGATCCCGGCGCCCGCCTCCGGGGTGCTCGCGGAGATCAAAGTCACCGAGGGCACGACCGTCGAGGTGCAGACGGTCATTGCCGTGATCGAGACGGAAGCCGGTGCCGCCACCGCCCCCACCGCTCCGCCCGCAACAGCCGCTCCTGCTGCTGCTACCGCCCCTGCCCCTGCTGCCGCTCCTGCCGCAGCTGCCGTTTCTCCTGCCGTCCCTGCCGTTTCTTCTGCCGTGTCTTCTGCCTCAGCTGTCTCAGCCGCTCCATCCGGCGCAAGCGAGCCAGAATCCGCCGCCGACCGCCTCCGGTCCCGCTCCACGCCGCTCGTGCGCAAAATCGCTGCGCAGCACGGTGTGGATCTCGCGCAGATTCCCGGCACGGGGCATGCCGGCCGCGTGACGAAGAACGACATTCTCTCGTATATCGAGAGTGGTGGGCCTCCTCCCACTCCTCCCACTCCTGCCACTTTTGCCACTTCTGCCGCCCCGCCGAGTGCCGCGAAGGTTGGACAG
>JAOUDR010000128.1 GCA_029859185.1 Gemmatimonadota bacterium | reverse complement strand
GGGGCAGGTGTACTACAACGCGTCTCGGAAGCTCATTCTGAAGGGCGTGGATGGCATCGTGTTCGTGGCGGACAGCCAGATCGAGCGCATGGAGGCCAACATCGAGTCCATGCAGAATCTGTACGACAACATGGCGCAATACGGGTACGATCTGACCAAGATCCCCTTCGTGGTGCAGTACAACAAGCGCGACCTGCCCAATGCGGCGCCCATCGGTGACCTGCAGGCAGCGCTGAACCCGGGCTGGCCCGTCGAAGACCCGGCACGGCAGCGCGAGGTCCAGGATCCGTACCACCCGGGCGAGTTGCTCGTCTCGCGACTGGACGACGGCAGCTGGGTCGAACGGGCGTCGTACTTCGAGTCCGTGGCGGTCAGTGGTGACGGCGTATTCGATACACTCAAGGCGGTTGCGAAGCTCGTCCTGAAGTCGCTGAGTTGAGGCGGTCGTTGGTCTGGACGCTGCCGAACATCCTCACCATGGCGCGGATTCTCCTCGCGCCGGTCATCGCACTCCTGCCGTTCATCCAGGGCTACCAACCCAAGCTGATCGCCTTCGTGGTCTTTCTGGCCGCGGCGATCTCGGATATCTACGACGGCAAGCTCGCCCGGGAGCGGCACGAGATCACGGATCTCGGCAAGCTGCTCGACCCGCTGGCGGACAAGCTGCTGCTGCTCGCCACGCTGATCCCGATCTACTGGATCACCAACTACCGGATGCGGGAGTACGAGATCCCTTGGTGGGGAAGCCTGCCGCTCTGGGTCTTCGTGCTGCTCATGGGCCGCGAGGTCGTCATGACGGTACTACGCTGGTGGGCCAAGCGGCGCGGCGTGATCATCGCGGCGGCGGGGGCGGGCAAGCTGAAGACGATCATCCAGGACGTCTTCATCGGAGCGACGATCCTCTGGTTCGGCTGGCGGGATCTCGCGGCGGCCTACGGCTGGCGTCGAGGCTGGTTCGGCGAGCTGTGGGACCGGGTGCACGGCTGGGTGGTCGCCGTGACCCTCGGCGTGGCGGTGGTGCTCACGCTGTACTCCCTGGCCGTCTACCTGTACCGGTACCGGCAGCTCTTCCGCGGCGCGCCGCCGCCGCCGGGCGATGGACCTTGAGCTCGTAACGATCGGGACCGAGTTGCTGCTCGGGCACACGATCGACACGAACGCCGCGTATCTCGCGAACGCCCTGGCCGCCGTCGGGGCGCATGTGGTGCGGAAGACCTCCGTCCCCGACACTCCTGCGACCATTCGCGACGTGATCGCCGATGGGCTCGCACGCTCCGGATTCGTCGTGACGACCGGCGGACTCGGGCCGACGCGCGACGACGTCACCAAGCACGCAGTCGCGGCGCTGTTCGGTCGCCCGTTGATCACGGACGAGACGTATCTGGCGTCGCTCGAGGCCCGGTGGGAACGCCTCGGACGGGGGGGACCAATGCCCGAGGCGAACCGGACCCAGGCCCAACGCCCCGAAGGCGCCGTCGTGCTCCCCAACCCGCGGGGGACCGCCCCGGGCCTCTGGGTGGAAGGCGCGGCGGGCATCGTGGTGCTCCTCCCTGGGGTCCCCCACGAAATGCGGGCGCTTACGGACCGGGAACTCGTGCCCCGACTCGTCGCGCGGACCGGGGGGACGCGGGTCACGCGGTCGCGAGTGCTCCGGACCACGGGGGTGCCCGAGTCGCGGCTGGCCGACCGCGTCGGGCCGATGGAAGCGCAACTGACCCCGGTCACGGTGGCCTACCTGCCCTCGTTCGACGGAGTGGACCTCCGGCTCACCGCCTGGGATGTCCCTGCGACGGACGCCGACGCCGCCTTGGACCGCGGGGCCGTCGCCCTGCAGGACCTGCTGGGGTCGTCCGTGTACGGGGAGGGCGAGACGGATTTGGCGGCGGTGGTGCTCGATCTTGCCAGAGCCGCCGGGGTCCGGATCGCGGTGGCGGAGTCGTGCACCGGCGGCCTGGTGGCGGGACGGCTCACGGCCGTCCCGGGCGCGTCCGACGTGTTCGCCGGGGGCGTCATCGCCTATGACAACGCCGTGAAGACCCGCGATCTTGGTGTTGCCGCGTCGATCCTCGCCACGGTGGGGGCGGTGAGCGAGGAGACCGTGCGGGCCATGGTGGCCGGCGTCCGTGCCCGGTTTGGCGTCGAGACGGCCGTCGCGGTGTCCGGAGTGGCCGGACCGGACGGTGGCACGGCAGACAAGCCCGTCGGGACCGTGTGGCTGTGCGCCGCCTGCGGGGAGCGGGTGCTGGCGGTGCAGTTGGGGCTGCCGGGCGACCGGAATGAGATACGGACGCGAGCGGCGCAGGCGGCGCTCGACCTCGTGCGTCGGGTGCTTCGCGGGCCCGAGGGCGTGGGGTGATCGTTAGATTGCGCGGACCCCTGGAACCTGGCATCCAGCGCCGATGTAGGTGCGGGAACTTGAATGATGACTGAGCCGACCGAACCGCAGGAAACCGACGACCGCTCCGTGGACGACGTGGACGACGGCGCCTCCGACGTGGAGGAAGCCGTGGCGGGCACGGAGCCGTCCCCGCTCGAGATCGAGCTGGGAGAACTCAAGGACCGCTATCTGCGGCTGGCCGCGGAGTACGACAACTACCGCAAGCGCAGCGCCCGCGAGCAGGACGAGTGCCAGACCCGGGCAAAGGCGAACCTCGCGCGGCGACTGCTCGACGCCCTGGACGACCTGGGGCGGGTGGCCCATCTGGATCCGGAGGTCACCGCCGCCGCCGATTTGCTTGCCGGGGTCGAGTTGGTGGAACGCAAGATGCTGCGTGAGCTGGGTGCGGCGGGACTCGAGCTGGTGCAGGAGGTCGACGTTGCGTTCGACCCGGCCGTGCATGAGGCGATCGCGACGGTAGCGGCAGCGACCGCCGAGCAGGATCATACCGTCGCGGCGATCTTCCAGGTCGGCTACCGGTTCAACGGGACGCTGCTCAGACCCGCTCGGGTGCAGGTGCGCATCTTCTCGTCGGAGTGACATGGCGCAGAACGCGGACTACTACAAGGTTCTGGGTGTGGGCGAGAAGGCGGGGGCCGACGACATCAAGAAGGCCTACCGCCGGCTGGCCAAGCAGTACCATCCAGACGCCAACCCCAATAACCCGTCGGCGGCCGAACGCTTCAAGCAGATCTCAGAAGCGCACGGTGTGCTCAGCGATCCCGAGAAGCGGAAACAGTACGATCTGATGCGTCGGTTCGGCGCCTTCACGCCGCGTGCGGGGGGGGGCTCGGGGGGTGGCGCCGCTCGCCCGCGGGCCGAGGATTTCGACTTCACGAAGGGCTTCGACGGGTTCGGTGGGCTCGGCGACCTATTCTCGTCGATCTTCGGGAAGGGCCGCCGAGCCGAGCCCCCCGAGGTCGTGGAGATCGCGGCTACCGTGCCGTTCAAGGTCTCGGCGCTTGGCGGCCGGGTACCGGTCACGCTGAATGTCACCGAGGCCTGCCCCGTCTGCGGGGGATCCGGGGCGGCGCCCGGCGCGTCCATCTCGCTCTGCAAGGAGTGCCAGGGTCGCGGGGAGATCGCGTTCGGGCAGGGCGCGTTTGCCGTGAAGCGACCGTGTCCCGCCTGCCGGGCACGGGGCCGGGTCGCAAGCGCTGCGTGTGACCGCTGTGGTGGTCGCGGGGACGTCCAGGTCGAGCGGCGTCTCATGGTGGACGTGCCGGCCGGCGTGGAGTCCGGGCACAAGCTCCGACTCAAGGGCCAGGGCCAACGCGGCCAGGACGGCGCAGTCGGCGACGTCGTGGTGACCGTGACGGTCGCGCCGGACAAGTTCCTCCGTCGGGAGGGGCCGGACATCGTCTGCACGGTGCCGATCAATCTGGCGCAGGCCGTGTTCGGGACGCGCGTACGGGTGCGGACCGTGGAAGGGCGGCGGGTGGTGCTCCGCGTTCCGGCCGGCACGCAGCCCGGCCGGAAGTTCCGGATTCGGGGGCAGGGGATCGAGGATCGCGGTAAGCGGGGCGACCAGTTGGTCGAAATCCAGGTTCACATTCCTGAGCAGGTCAACCCCGAGCAGGAAGCGCTGCTCCGGGAGTTCGCGGACAAGGCCGGGTTGAAGTACTAGGATCGATTGCCGGGCGAAGGCAGGAGGGGCAGCGCGGCGGCTGTCACGGAGTGGCCCAGGGGTCCTCGGCCGGTGAGAGCTTGCCGAGGCGACTCACTTCGAACGACGCACCCCGTTGGGGCTCCGACCACCAGACCACTTCGCCCGTGCCCGGCGTCATCGAGTAGGCCACGAACGTGTTGTCGCGCGCGACCCCGGCGATGAAGTGGATGCGGCCCCGGGAATCCTCGCCAATGGCACTCACGAAGGCGCTCTCCGCCCAGGGCCACTCGACGCGCCACCGGATGTTCCCGAAGCCGTTATAGAGCGTGATGGTCTGATCGGGAATGGCGTGCAGCACACCGCCACCGGCGCCCGTCACCAAACTCGGCCGCTTGCCGATCTCCACCACCGCGAACGTCGAGACGCTGTCCTCGCGGACCGCAACCAGGCTGCCGGCGCTGCCCTCGACCACGATGGCACCATCGGCGAGGACCGCGAACTGGTGCGGCTGCGTGGCAATGCCGGCCAGCGGAACGCGCCGGCGCAGGGTGCCGTCCCGTCCGAGCACCACCACCACGGGCGCCCCGTCCTCGAGATCGGACACGTACCAGGCATCGCCCTGGAGCTGGACGTGGACCGGGTTGCGGAGCAGGCCGAGACCGAGGGTATCCCGGACACGACCCGAAGCATCGTAGATGAGGAGCGCGCCCGCGTCCCCCGCGGTCACGGCGAACAGCGAGTCTCCGTCGGGTTCGACCGCGCGGCCGGACAGGAAGATGGGTTCTGACGTAGCGGCCGGCGCGTCGCACCCTGCGAGGAGTGCGGCCGCGCCGGCCACCAGGACGTGCGCGATCCGGTGCGCCACCAACCGGTTAGGTGATGACAAACACCACGAACGCGGGGGCCAGAAGGTTGTCGAACGCGTCAAACAGTCCCTCGATGATATCGCCGAGCGCCACCAGTGCGCCGAGCTCTGCTTCGGTGAGCGGGGTCCCGTCGGGCCGCGCGAACATCGGCGAGTCGGGTGTCCCCGAGATCGTGACCGCAACCCCACCATTGTACGTGATCTGGCCCGACAGCGTCGAGGGGGTGACCGTCACGGTCATCACCACTGTGTCGCCGCCGCCCCGCACCGTCAGGGTCGCGGTGAGGTCATTCTCGCCGGCACCGACCGTGGCCACCAACTGGACCGAGTTCCCACCGCTGCTCAGCAGGTAGTCAAGTCCGATGCTCGATTGCGTCGCGGTGAGGGAGAGGTCGAAGTCCACCTGCTGGGACCCATTGGACAGGAAGCCCTCGGCCGCGATGGTGGCGGACGAGGTGGTCACCGTCACGCTCGCGGTGTAGTCGAGGTACGGGGTCGTGCCGATGACGGCGAGGATCCGCACCGCGTCGGTCGCCGGTGTCGAGACGTCGATGAGATCCAGGTAGCCCACCGGATTCAGCGGCATCAGGATCTGACCGATCACGGGATCGACGGCGTACAGGGTCATGCGGATGCCCGCAGCCGGCGCTCCCGTGGCATTGGGATCCAGCACGTAGCGACCGGAGTCAGGATCGAAGACGAAGGTCGTGCCGAGCAGGTTCGCGGGGAAGATTGCCAGCGGCGCGGCGCTGCCAAAGCTCAATCCCGCGCCAGCCATCGCCTGGAGCCGCGCCGTCGCGGACGGGGCGTCAGTAGGGTCGAACGGAACGGTTGCCAGCGCCATCTGCGCCACGCTCAGGCTCATGTAGGGCGCCAGCACGCCCAGGCTGGCCAGCGCGGTGTTGCCGTTCAGCACCGAGAGCACCGCATCGGCTTTGGTTCGGGCGTCAGTTGGGGAGAAGTCCTCAGGTGCCGTCGAATCGCTGCAGGCGGCGACAAGCGCCAACAGGGTCACAGCGGTGAGCTTCCTGAACATGGATACCTCCGGACGAGATGCCGGGTGAGAACACGTGAGATCCGAGCGGCGGCCAACCTCAAGCGCGAATGCCGCCGCATACCCTACAATAATACACCGGGACGCTGTGCCCCCGGTGACACTGCCGGCGTGATGGTGCTCACGAATCGCCTTGGCTTGACCGCAGCGCGTGCGGTGGGTCACATTGCGGCCCATTCCTTCCGGGACTCGTGCTGACCGCCCGCATCTTCTACAGCGACGAGTTCGTCGTTCCGCTCCCGCCCGGACACCGCTTCCCGATGGAGAAATACCGTCTCCTCCGGGAACGCGTCATGGATGTGGGACTGGCACCATCGCACTGGATGGAGGTGCCCAGCGGGGTGGCGGACGCGCAGCTCCACCTGGCCCATGACGCCGGCTACGTCGCCGCGGTGGTGCAGGGGACGCTGCCGCGGGCCGAGCAGCGTCGCGTCGGGTTTCCCTGGTCGCCCGAGATGGTCGAGCGGTCGCGGCGGTCGGCGGGGGCGACCCTGGCGGCGTGTCGCGCGGCGCTCCAGTACGGGGTCGGCGTGAACCTGGCTGGTGGAACGCATCACGCCTTTCCGGGCCGGGGCGAGGGCTACTGCGTGTTCAACGACACCGCGGTCGCGGTCAGGGTACTCCAGGCGGACCGGGTCGTGCGCCGCGTGCTCGTGGTGGACACGGACGTGCATCAGGGCAACGGCACGGCCGCTGTCTTCCGGGGAGATCCGTCGGTCTTCACGCTGGACGTCTACGCCGAACGGAACTTCCCGTTCGAGAAGGAGCCGTGTGATCTGGGAGTGCCGCTCCCGGACCGGACGACCGACGACGCGTACCTGACGCTGCTCGAGGAGGCCCTGGGAGACGCGCTCGCGCGCAGCGAGCCGGATCTCGCCGTGTACGTCTCGGGTGCCGACCCGTACGAACACGACCGGCTGGGGCGGCTGGCACTCACGAAACACGGGCTCGCGGAGCGCGACCGCATCGTCTGTGGCACGCTGCGGAGCGTTGGGATCCCCGTCGCGGTGACCATGGCGGGCGGGTACGCGGTCGAGGTGGCCGATACGGTGGACATCCACGTCGCCACGGTCCGCGCGGCCGTCGCCGCCTGACGGTGGCTAGGGCCGGGGTGGCGGCTCCGCCACCGGGGGGGCCACGAACAGCGCCCGCGCAGCCAGCAGTGCATCGTCGTCGCCCACGAGGACCACGGAGTCACCGACGTCGAACCGGTGCGATGGGTCGGGGTTGTGGAGCACACTGCCCGCGCGAACGACCGCGATGACGGTTGCCCCGGTCACGTGCCGAAGGTGAAGCGTCACTGGGCTCTTCCCGACCGCCGGCGCGTCCGGCTCCA
>JAOUDR010000127.1 GCA_029859185.1 Gemmatimonadota bacterium | reverse complement strand
CACGCTTCACCCACGCGGCCGCTGGAACGGCTGCAGGAACGGCATGACCGACACCAACACTTCCGCCGCCGGCGTCCGCACCGCCCGCGAGATCATCGGGCGCAGCAAGGACCCGGTGCTCGACGAGAACAACCCGTTCGAAGCGATGATGGCCCGGTTCGACCACGCGGCCGAGTTGCTGGACCTCGATCCCGGACTCTACAAAGTCCTTCGTGCGCCCGAGAAACAGGTGATCGTGGCCGTGCCGGTCATGCGTGATGCAGGAGAGGTCGAGGTCTTCACTGGCTATCGCGTGCTGCACAACACGTCACGAGGGCCGGGCAAGGGCGGAATCCGGTTCGATCTGAACGTGACGCTGGATGAGGTCAAAGCCCTTGCCGCGTGGATGACCTGGAAGTGCGCCGTGGTGAACATCCCGTTCGGCGGGGCCAAGGGCGGCGTGGTCTGCGACCCAAGTGTGTTGTCCATCTCCGAGCTCGAACGGCTCACCCGCCGGTATACGGCCTCCCTGATCGAGATCTTCGGCCCTGAATCCGACATCCCGGCGCCGGACGTCAACACGAACGAGCGTGTGATGGCATGGATCATGGACACGTTCTCGATGCACAAGCGGCATGCGGTGACGGGGGTCGTGACCGGGAAACCAATCGAGATGGGGGGCTCTCTCGGCCGCCGAGAGGCCACGGGGCGCGGCTGTGTCATCGCCACCAAGGAGGCGCTGCGCCATCTCGGCCTGCCGATGCGCGGCACCAAGGTCGCCGTCCAGGGGTTCGGCAATGTCGGCTCCGTGGCCGCGCAGCTCCTGGAGCAGGAGGGCCTGACGATCGTCGCCATCAGCGACAAGTCCGGCGCGGTCTACAACGCCAACGGCATCTACATCAACGACGCGCTCCAGTGGATCCACGAGCATCGCTTCCTGATCGGGTACCCCGGCGCGGATGCCATCGCGGCCGACGACTTGCTCGAGCTGGACGTTGACGTGCTCGTACCGGCCGCCGTGGAAAACGCGATCACCCGCAAGAACGCCAGTCGCATCAAGGCCCGGGTCATCTGCGAAGGCGCCAATGGCCCTACGACCCCCGGAGCGGATCGAGTGCTCGAGGAACAGGGCGTGTTCGTGATCCCCGACATCCTGGCCAATGCCGGTGGCGTGACGGTGTCCTACTTCGAGTGGGTCCAGGATCGCGCGGGGTACTTCTGGGACGAAGCCACCGTCAACGACCGGCTGCAATCCATCATCCAGCGATCGTTCCACGACGTGCTCTCCGTCGCGAGCCGGCACCAGGTGAACATGCGAACCGCCGCCTACATGCTGTCCGTCGAGCGGGTGGCGGCAGTGCACCGATTGCGCGGCATGTACGCCTGATGGTCTTTCACGTCGTCGCCGTGGGCCGCGTGCAGGAGGCGGTGCTGCGGACGGCGTGCGACGATTATCTGCGCCGCGCCCGGCGCGCGGCGAAGATCCTGGTGCATGAGGTGGCGGCGGCCGGGCGGGCCGGGAGCACGCCCGTGGTGGCGCGACGCCTCGAAGGCGAGCGGCTCCAACGCGCC
This sequence comes from Gemmatimonadota bacterium, assembly GCA_029859185.1. Taxonomy (GTDB): domain Bacteria; phylum Gemmatimonadota; class Gemmatimonadetes; order Gemmatimonadales; family GWC2-71-9; genus JAOTWJ01. Next base: position 5,751 of record JAOUDR010000127.1, on the reverse strand, counting down.
ACACCCGACGGCGTCGTGCAGGTGGCGCTGACACGTACGGGTCGGGCAGCATCCAGCGAGGAGTTCGCGCGTCTCGTGGGTCGCTGGCGTGATGGCGCCCGCGACGTCGCCTTTCTGGTGGGGGGCGCCCATGGGCTACCGGACGAGATGCTCGCACACGCCGATCTCACCCTCAGTCTCTCCTCCATGACGCTGCCGCACGAGGTCGCCCGACTCGTGTTGTTCGAGCAGCTGTATCGCGCGGGGACGATTCTGCGCGGCGAGCCCTACCACAAGGGGCGACGCACGTGACCGAGTGGTTCGAGCAGTGGTTCGGTGAGGAGTATCTGCGCCTGTACCCGCATCGCGACGATGCGGATGCCGGTGACGCCATCGCTCTGGTCGATCGCGTGGCGCCACTCCGCGGACGGGCCGTCCTCGACCTCGCGTGTGGCCCGGGACGCCACGCGGCCCAGCTCCAGACCCGGGGAGCGCGCGTCGTGGGCCTGGACCTGTCGTTCCCGCTCCTGATCCGGGCTCGGCGCCGGACCGGTAACCTCGTCGCGATGGTCCGGGCGGACATGCGGCATCTCCCGTTCCGCCCCCTGAGCTTCGACGTCATCGTGAACCTGTTCACGAGTTTCGGCTACTTCGCGGATGACGAGCAGCACCAGGTCGTGCTCCGGGATGCGGTCGCGCTGCTGCGCCATGGTGGCACGTTCGTGCTCGACTACTTCAACGCCACTGCCGTGCGCCGGCAGCTGGTCCCGCGCGAAGACCGGGTCGTGGGGAGCCAGCGCGTCGTGATCGAGCGGCGGATCGCGCCCGACGAACGGCATGTGCTCAAGGAGATGCATATCCTCGACGACGGTCGCAGCTTCGTGGAACGGGTCCGGCTGTTTTCCCGGGACGACCTCGTGCAGTTGATGCAACGCGCCGGCCTCACGGTCGGCCAGCAATTCGGTGACTATGCGGGTGGTCCGCCAACCGAGGCGGCCCCCCGTGCGATCCTCGTTGGGGTGAAAGCATGAACGTCGAGTTCCTCTCAACCCCGATTGACGCGCTTCCGGCGGCCCAGTGGGAATCCACGGCCGCGCGTCGCTCCAGACCCGTGCCCGACACACTCCGACCGGCGTTTGCGGCAACCGGAGCAGGCGCGGGCAGACTGGACGAACTGTTCGCGGGCGACGCCCTCTGCGTCACGACTGGGCAGCAACCCGGCCTCTTCCTGGGACCCCTGTACACGATCTACAAGGCGCTCTCCGCCATCGCGCTGGCCGAGCGCCTGCAGACGCGACTCGCCCGACCGGTCGTGCCGGTGTTCTGGGTGGCGGGAGATGACCATGACTTCCTGGAAGCGGCTCAGACCTACCAAGTGGCAGCGGCCGGCGAGGTGCTGCGACTGGCGCTGCCGGACCGGGCGCCCGAGGCGCCGCTCACGCCCATGTATCGTGAGCCGCTCGGGCCGGCAGTGCTCCCGCTCCTCGAGGCACTGTGGCAGGAGCTCCCGGACACGGAATTCCGCGCCGATATCGCGGGCTGGCTCGCGCGCCATTACACGCCGGAAGCGACGGTGGCGGCCGCCTTTGGCGCGGCCCTCGCGGACCTGCTCGGTGAGTTCGGCCTGGTTGTGTTCCACCCGACCCACCGGGCCGCCAAGGCCGCGATGGCCCCGTTGCTCATCCGAGCGCTCGAGCATGCGGCCCCGCTCGACAAGGCGCTCGCGCGGCGGTCGGCGGCGCTCCAACGGGACGGCGCCACAGCGCCTGTCCCGGTCGGCGACGGGGCATCGCTCGTCATGCTCGAAGGGACGCTGGGACGCGATCGCCTGGTGATGGATGACCGGGCGTTTCACGCCCGCCGGTCCGGCGAACGGCATACCCTGACCGAGCTCTCGGCCTTGGCACGGGAGGCCCCGGAACGGCTCTCACCCAACGTGCTGCTGCGACCCGTCGTCGAGGCCGCGCTGCTGCCGACCGTCGCCTACGTTGGCGGTCCGGGCGAGTTGGCCTACTTCCCGCAATGCACCCCGGTGTACGAGACCCTGGAAGTCATCCCGCAGATACCGGTCCCCCGCTGGTCCGGACGCGTCGTCGAGGCCCGCACCCGCAAGGTGCTCGAGAAGTACGACCTGACACCCGACGATCTCCGGCTGCCAGAGGGCCAGTTGGAGCAGCGTCTGGTGCGGGGCGACGTGCCGGCGGAGGCTGAAGCCAGCCTTACGGCTCTCCGAACGGCCCTCGAGCGGGAGTACGACCAACTCCGGGACGCCGCCACCGGCATCGACCCCACGCTTCGCAAGCCCGTGGAGTCCACGAGGAATGCGGCGTTGGCCGGTGTCCGGGACATCGAAAAGCGCATCCTCTCGCACCTGAAACAACGGAACGAGACGCTGGTGCAGCAGGTCGCGCGCACGCGCGCCGCGCTGTTCCCACTCGGCAAGCCCCAGGAACGGGTGCTGGGTGTCCCCGCGTTTCTCGTGCGCTACGGCCGGGGCTTCGTGGCGGCGGCGCTTGCCGCGGTCCGCTTGTGGGCGGCGGCTCTTGAAGCCACCTCTGACCGTCCGTAGGTTGCAGTGATGCTCTGGGCGCTCGGTTTTCTCATTCTCGTGGTGTTTCTCGCGATCCCGATCCTCGCGATCGTCCTGGACTCGCCGGTACTCCACCGACTCGTGGAGTCGCGCCGTGGGGGAGGGGGCGATCCGGCGGCCCTCGAGGAGATGCGGCAGCGACTGGGTGTCCTGGAGGATGAGGTGGCCGACCTGACCCAGCTCACCCAGGCACTCCGTGAGGAGACCCAGTTCGTCCAGCGGCTCCTCGAGAGTGCCGAGGAGAAGTCTGCAAGGCTCCCCCCCGGCACCTGACCGGATGGCGGCCTCCCAGGGACGGGCCGCGACGCGGGTAGCCACCGGGATCTTCTTCACCCGTGTGCTCGGATTCGTCCGGGAGCGGGTCTTTGCCCACTATTTCGGCAACACCGAGTTGGCCGACGCGTTTCGGGCGGCGCTCCGAATCCCCAATGCCATCCGCAATCTGCTCGGCGAGGGTACGCTGTCGGCGTCGTTCATCCCCGTGTATGCGGGGTTGCTGGCCCAGGGCCGGGACGAGGACGCCCGCCGGGTGGCCGGTGCCATCGCCTCGCTGTTGATCCTCGGTACCGCCGCAGCCACCGGATTGGGCATCGTCCTCGCACCCGTCATCACAGCCGCGGTGGCCCCCGGGTTTTCGGGGCCCACCCGGGAAGTCACCGTCCGGTTGGTGGAGATCATGTTCCCGATGTCCGGCGTCATGATCCTCGCCGCGTGGTGTCTCGGCGTGCTCAACACGCACGGACGGTTCTTGCTTTCCTACGCGGCCCCCAGTCTGTGGAACATCGCCCAGATCGGTACCCTCGTGGCGCTCGGTGGCGTCATGGTGGGGGAGCGGCTCATCGTGGCGCTTGCCTTTGGGGCGCTGGCGGGCTCGCTGCTGCAGCTCGCGGTCCAACTGCCATCGTCCTTGCGACTCGCCGGCCGCCTGACGTGGGGGCTGCACCTTCGCTCCCCGGACGTCCGCCGCGTGCTCACCGCGTGGGGCCCCGTCGTGGCCGGGGCCGGCGTCGTTCAGATCTCCAGCGTGGTCGATACGCAACTCGCGTCGCTGCTCGGCGCCGGGGCGGTCGCCGTCCTGGGGTACGCGCAGCTCGTTGCCCTCCTGCCGATCTCCCTGTTCGGCGTCAGTCTCGCCGCCGCCGCGCTTCCGGCGCTGAGTCGCGACGCGGCCACCGACGGCAATACGGTGCTCGGCAACCAGGTACAGATTGCGCTGCGTCGCATCACGTTCTTCGTGGTCCCCGCGGCCTATGCGTTTGCGGCCTTCGGCCGGGAAGTCCTCGGAGCGCTGTTTCAGACCGGACGCTTCGGACCTACCGACACCGAGGTCGCGGCCGGCGTGCTCGCGGCCTATGCCATCGGGCTCCCCGCCCAGGCCTCCGTGAAGCTCCTCGCCTCCGCGTTTTACGCCGTCGGCGACACCAAGACCCCGGTCCGGATCGCCGTGGTGGTGGTCACCCTGTCCGCCGCGCTCGCGGCCGCGGCGATGCAGGTATTCGGTCCAGCCGGGATCGCGCTCGGCGCGGCGGTCGCGGCGTACGTCAACATCGGTCTCTTGCTGCGTGGCTTAGCGGCCCGCGTCGGGACCGCCAGCGAAGGGCGTGCCCGCACCCTCGCCACCGTGCTCGCCGGAGCGCTGGCGGGGACGGGGTGTGGCCTGCTCGGTGCGCGGGTCACGGCCGCGACCCCGCTCCCGGTCACTGCGACGGTTGCCCTCACGGCGTTTGGGATCGCCTATCTCGCGGTCACCGCAGCACTCGGACATCCGGAGGCGCGAGGCCTGCTCCGGCGCTGGACGTCGCGGGCCCAGGCATGAGCGCCCCCCCGATCCCCCCCAAGCTCGGTCGCAAGCTCGACGGCTTGCCCGAGGCACCCGGCGTGTATCTGTGGAAGGACGCCGAGGATCAGGTCGTCTATGTCGGGAAGGCCAAGCGGCTGCGCGCCCGCGTGCAGAGCTACTTCTCCGCCGATGCGGCGGATTCGCCCAAACTCAGGATGCTGCAACGGGTGATCGCCGATCTGGACACGATCGTGGTGCCGTCCGAGTCAGAGGCACTCCTGCTGGAGAACAACCTCATCAAGGAGTATGCGCCGCGATTCAACATCCAGCTGCGGGACGACAAGAGCTACCCGTCGATCGCGGTGACGCTGGACGAGCCCTTTCCCCGCGTGCTGGTGGTCCGCCGGGAACACATCCCGGGCGCGCGCATGTTTGGCCCGTACACCGACGTCGGGACGTTGCGGCGCACGCTGCGTATCATCCGCCGGATCTTCACCGTGCGCTCGTGCCACTACGGGCTACCTGACGACACCCCCGAGCGGGCCTGTCTCGACTATCACATCGGCCGGTGTCTCGCGCCGTGCGTAGGGAAGCAGTCGGTTGCAGCATACCGGAGCATGATCGACGACGTCGTGGCCTTCCTCGAAGGCCGGACAGTGGAGGTGCGCGGCCGGCTGCGCGCACGGATGGAGGCGGCGTCCGCGGCGCTCGACTTCGAACGGGCGGCGGAGTTGCGCAACGCCATCCGCTGGCTGGGACAGCTCGAACAACCGGCGGCGGTGGAGCAGGTGGGCGGCGGCGACGCCGACGCGGTCGGCGTGGCTCGCGATGGAGACGATGCGGCGGTCACGGTGCTGCAGGTCCGGGCGGGCAAGCTGGTCGGACACGACACCCGCTTCCTGCACAAGCTCGCGGAAGAGCCCGACGACCGGGTCCTGGCCGCGTACTTGGTGCAGTGGTACCGGTTACTCCCGGGTGGGGCCCGTCGGGTGCTGCTCCCGTTCCTGCCCGCCGACCACGGCGAGGTAGCGATGTTGTTCCCCGACGTCCGCTGGCTCACGCCGCAGCGCGGCACGTTTCGCCGCCTCGTGGATCTCGCGGACCAGAACGCCCGCCACGCGCTCGAGGGGTTCCGCATCGACGCACTCGAGACCGATGAACGCGCCGACGACCCCGTCTACGCGTTGGGGCGCGACCTCGGTCTGACCGTCGTGCCGCGGAGCCTCGTGTGCATCGACATCTCCACCAATCAGGGCCGAGACACGGTGGGCAGCCTGGTCTGGTTCGAGGCGGGGCGTCCGAAGAAGAGCGAGTATCGGAAGTTCAAGATCCGGGGAGCAGGGGGAGAAGCGGCGGCAGAAGTAGCGGCAGGGACAACGGCAGGAACAACGGCAGCGGGGGC
>JAOUDR010000126.1 GCA_029859185.1 Gemmatimonadota bacterium | reverse complement strand
ATCGCTGCCGCCCCTGCCACCCCTGCCGCTTCTGCCACGGCCGTCAGGCCGTCAGGCCATCAGGCCGCGAAGCTCGCCAGGGCCTTGCCCACGTCTCCTTCACGGAGCCGCTTCAGGGCGCGGTCGCGCAGTTGGCGGACGCGCTCGCGCGTTACCCCCAGCATGCCGCCGATTTCCTCGAGCGTGTGCTCGCGGCCGCCGTCCAACCCGAAGTAGAGGCGCAGCACCTTCGCATCACGCGCCGGCAGCGACTGCAGGGCGGTCTCAACCTCGTCGGTCAAGAACCGCTCCATCGTCTTCTCTTCGGTGTCCGGCATGTCCTCGGCGATGAACCGCTCAATCAGCGAGCGATCGCCGTCCGGATCGAGCGGCGCATCGAGCCGGACTTCACCGGTGTTCAACGCGGCGAGCGACTGCACGACCTCGAGCGACAGGCCCGTGGCCTCGGAGATCTCCTCGGGCGTCGGCTCGCGCCGCAGCTCCTGCCGGAGCGCCTCGGCGGTCCGGACGATCTTGGAGAGGTCGGCCGTCCGGTTGAGCGGCACCCGAACCGTACGCCCGTGTCGAGCGAGCGACGCGAGGATGGCTTGCCGGATCCACCAGACCGCGTAGGAGATGAACTTGACCCCCTGATCGGGGTCGAACTTCCGGGCGGCAGTGAGCAGACCGACGTTGCCTTCGCCGATCAGATCGGTGAGCGGCAAACCGCGGTTCTGGTATTTCTTGGCAACCGAGATGACGAACCGGAGGTTCCGCTTGGCGAGTTCCTGCATCGCCTCCTGGTCACCGGCGCGCACCTTCTTGGCAAGCGCGATCTCCTCGTCCGGCTTGAGGAGCGGCGTCTTGCTGACCTCGTAGAGGTATTGGTCGAGGAGATCGCGATCGTCTTCGTTGGCGGCGATCACCGGCGCCTGCCGGCGACGACGCTTCTTTTTCTGCGGGGGATTGGCCATGGCGCTTCCCATATATCACCAAAAACGCCGCCCCTCAAGGGCTGACGTAGTTGTCGGTTTCACCCCAACCCGCGCACGCGCGCAGCGGGGCTGCCTAAACCTGCTTGACACCCCTAAAACCCCGGGGTAGGTTGCCGTGTTCCAAGCCGGTTGCAGGAGCCCGTTAATATAGCGGGGGCGTAGCTCAGTTGGGAGAGCGCGTGAATGGCATTCACGAGGTCAGGGGTTCGATCCCCCTCGCCTCCACTCCGGATGACTGGACACGTCCTGCCGCCGCGCTGGTCGTTGGAGGCGAGGTCAGGTAGGTTTACGTTCGGTGGCCCGGCCAGCCGGGCTCGCGGGAATAGCTCAGTTGGTAGAGCACAACCTTGCCAAGGTTGGGGTCGCGGGTTCGAGTCCCGTTTCCCGCTCTCTACTTACTAGACGGCTAGACGGCACGACGGCTAGACGGCTAGCGGCAACAGGAAGTGGCGGCCAACGGCCGTCGGTACCGCAAACGGCGCGGGGTGGAGCAGTCTGGTAGCTCGCCGGGCTCATAACCCGGAGGTCGTGGGTTCAAATCCCACCCCCGCTACTAGGACCTGGACGGAGACAGACGGCAAGACGGCTAGCGGTGTCTAGGGCCGAGGAGTAGGGTGCATGCACCCGTTCCCTGGCTCCTGAGGGCCGCTAGCCGTCTGACCGTCTGACCGTCAGGCGCCTGAGGATGGGCGGTTAGCTCAGTTGGTTAGAGCGCCACGTTGACATCGTGGAGGTCACAAGTTCGAGTCTTGTACCGCCCATGCGCCCGTAGCTCAACTGGATAGAGCGTCTGGCTACGGACCAGAAGGTTGGAGGTTCGAGTCCTTCCGGGCGCATCACGCGGGGCGTAGCGCAGCCCGGTTAGCGCGCCTGCTTCGGGAGCAGGAGGTCCCCGGTTCAAATCCGGGCGCCCCGATGACTACGATGGCCGACAGCCGATGGCCGATAGCCGACGCGTCAGGGAAGGATCGGCGAACGGCAATCGGCCATCGGCAAACGGTCAGGCGCCAGTAGCTCAGCTGGATAGAGCGTTGGCCTCCGGAGCCAAAGGTCGTGGGTTCGAATCCCGCCTGGCGCATTCTCCACCGCCTCTCACCACCCCGCGGTCGAGGGGCGGTGGTGTCTCTGCCACCGCTCGTCCGCGGACATCCAGGCAACGCGACCCGGCGGCTCCTCCGCGAGCCGGAACCCACCGAGCGCGCCGAGCACGGGAAGCTCGCTGCGCTCCCCTCGTCCCGCGGCCTATATTCGCACAAACCCTCTACTTGGACTCACCATGCTCGTGAATCGTTCGCTCCGCTCCACCAGGCGTCTCTTCGCCGCCCTCGTCGTGCTTGCCGCCGTCGCGCCTTCACATGCCGAAGCGCAGCGCGGCCTGCGCCCCGTGCGGTATGCGCCCGAGCCGCGCGTGTCCCTCTCGGCGATGGTCACCTATCAATGGGGCGGCAGCCTTACCACGAACCGGGGCAAGCTGAGTCTCGCGCCAACGGAGAACTTCGCTGGCGTGCTCAACTTCCAGGTCCGACCCGGCGCGAAGGGCGAGTTGTACTACAGCTACCAGCCGACGAGTCTCCGCCTGGAGCAGGTCCCGGGGGTGAAGGAAGAGGTCGCGCCCATGGGGGTCCACTACTTCCAACTCGGCGGACGGTACGAGCCGGTGCGATCCGGACGGCTGACCCCGTTCTTCGTCGCGACGGCCGGGGCCACGCTGTTTGACGCCCGCCGGAACAGCGCGGGCATCGACTACGGCTCCGATTGGGCCTTTGCCTTCCGGTTCGCCGCGGGCGCTACGGCCTGGCTCGGCTCCCGGTTTGGGATTCGCGGGGAGGCAGGGCTCCTGCTGCCGATCCAGTGGGGTGGCGGCGGCTTTCTGTGCGGGGCCGGCGGCTGCTACGCCACGCTTGGTGGCGGCACCGCCATCGTGCAGGGGACCGCTGGCGGCGGACTGACGATCGCCTTCTAGGCCAACCGTGCGCATGCGGGGCGCTCTCGGTACCGCGGCCGTCGCCGCTGGCCTGGCCGCGAGCGTCGTGTCGGCCCACGCCCAGGACGCCCACTACTGGACCCACCAGTACGGCACACGCGCGACCCTGCTGGGCGGGGCCGTGATCGGGTCGGTGCTCGAGGTCTCCGCGACGTACTACAACCCCGGTGCTTTGGCCCTACTCGAGGACGCGGCCCTCATCGCCACCTCCCGGGTGCTCGAATACGGCCGGCTCAATCTCCGAGACCCCCAGGGGGACGGGGGCGGCCTCACCTCCACCCGCTTTGACCCTGCGCCGGGGTTCTTCGGCGGCCTCCTCCCGTTCCGCCTCGGCAACAAGCACGTGTTCGGGTACTCGGGGTTTACGCGCCAGCGCTTTCAGAACGAGATGGTCTCCGCCGGTACGCTCACCGGGGACGCGTTGCCCGGAGGCGGGCCCGAGACCGTTGCCTCGCTTATCGAGATCTCGCAGGACTTGAGCGAGTCATGGTACGGCCTGAGCTGGGGCTACGCCCTGGGGCGCCGTGCGGGGATCGGCCTCTCGACCTTCGTCACCTATCGCAGTCAGCGCGGGCTGTCCCGTGTGGAGCTGCAGGTGGCGGACACTATCGGGCAGAACGCCGTCTCCCGCAGCGAGAACTTCGCCAAGATGTCCCATATCGGCCTGTTGCTGAAAGGCGGCATCGCGTGGGAGTGGCTGGGGGCATCGCTCGGGCTCACGGTCACGACTCCACGCCTCGGGCTGCGCGGCTCCGGGGACATTCGCTACAACCGGACGCTCGCCGGCGCCGATATCGACGGTGACGGGGAGCCGGATCCCCTGGCGGCCGTCACGTACCAGAACGGGCTGCCGGTCACGTATCGCTCGTCGTGGGCCATCGGGATCGGTGGCATGAAGCAATTCGGTGCCACGCGCCTGCACGTTTCCAGCGAGTGGTACGCGCCCGTGGACTCCTTCCCGGTGTTCGACCCGGCGCCATTCCTGCTCCAACCCACCGGCGACACCATCCGCGCCGACCTGTCCTATGCGTTGCAGGGCGTCTTCAACGTCGGGCTCGGAGTGGAACACGCATTCCGGCCCTGGCTGTCCGGGTTCGCCAGCTTTCAGACCAACTTCAGCGCCCGGCCGGCGGGGGCGCCGACGAGCCTCTCGTTGAGCTCGTGGGACGCCTACTACGTCACGGCCGGCACGGCCTTCCGTTTCCAGGGATCCGACGTCACCTTAGGCCTGAGCTACGGCCGCGGTGCCGACGAAATCTCCTACGCCCCGGGGCAACCACCGGACCCCATCCAGGACCTCATTCCGGAGACCCTGGGGGTGCGCTACCGGTCGATTCGCTTCATTCTTGCATTCTCGCTGTGACGCTCCCCCACCGAGCGAGCGCTCGTCTCGAACCGTGAGTTCGCCATGACCAGCCCCATCTCCCTCGAGCCTCGTATCACACGGCTACCCGCCGGTGCGACCGGGACCGGATCGCTGCCGTTGGATCTCCTCGAAGACGCGGCGCGGCGGCTGCGGGCGCTGTGCATCGTGATCACCGTCGTGGTGGGGCTGAACCTGATCGCCGACCGGACGTTCCGGGCGGCGTTCCTTCCCGCCCGCGTCGAGTTCGGCGAGGATCTAGTCGTCCTGTCCGCCACCGGACTGGTCTTCTGGCTGACCTACAAGCTCTCGCCCCGTCGGATCATCGACGTCGGTCTTGCCTACGCCGTCCTGCTCGCAGCCGTCTTCGCCGCGTCCACCGTGCCCTTCAACTGGTTCGTGGATCCGGAGGTCGGCTACGTCTGGTCCCCCAACGCCGTCTGGGTGCTGGTGTTCCCGGTGATGGTCCCCGGGACGATGGGGCGCACGCTGCTCGCCGCCGTCCTGGCCGCGGCCGCGGAACCGATCGCCGCCGTCTATTTCGCCTGGAGCGTCGACGCGTGGACGCTGCCGTCGCTTGGGAAGGCTGCCTCGCGCCTCTGGCCGAACATCCTCGCCGTCGTCGTCGCGCTTGGGATCACGCGGGCCATCCACAGACTGGGTGAGAAGATCCAGGCGGCCCGGGCGGTGGGCAACTATCACCTGGTACGGCAGCTCGGCGAGGGCGGCATGGGACAGGTCTGGGAGGCCACCCACCGACTGTTGGCCCGCCGGGCGGCGGTGAAGCTGATCAGTCCCGACGCGCTGGGTGCCAAGGCGGCGAATACCGAGAAGCTGTTTCGCCGGTTCGAGCGGGAAGCGCAGGCCACAGCCCAGCTGCATTCGCCACATACGATCGGGGTCTATGATTTCGGGGTCGCCCGCGACGGCACGTTCTACTACGTGATGGAACTGCTGGACGGCCTTGACCTCCACACACTCGTGACCGAAAACGGCACCCAGCCGCCCGAACGGGTGGCGCACATCCTGATCCAGGCCTGCCACTCCCTCGCCGAGGCGCACGAGCGCGGCCTGATCCACCGGGACATCAAGCCCGCCAACATCTTCCTCTGCCGCTACGGACTCGAGACGGATTTCGTGAAGGTGCTGGACTTCGGGCTCGTGAAGCCTCGCGAACAGGACGACAAGCCCTCATCGGGCCCGAAGCTCACGCAACAGCAGATGGTCACCGGCACCCCGGGGTTCATCGCGCCGGAAGCCGTGATGAGCGAGGCCCCGCTCGATGGCCGGGCCGATCTCTACGCGCTCGGGTGTGTGGCCTACTGGCTGCTCACGGCACGCGAGGTGTTCCAGCACAATTCGCTCATGGCCATGCTAATGTCGCATGCCAACCAGGCACCCACCCCACCCTCGGTCCACGTGCCAGGCATCCCGCCCGACCTCGAGGCCGTGGTGCTGGCCCTCCTGGAAAAGGACCCCGCGGCGCGACCGCAGACCGCGGGCGACCTGGCGCAGCGCCTGACCGGACTGGGTCTCGCCACCGAGTGGACCGAGGCCAAGCGTATGGCCTGGTGGCAGTTACGGTCCGCTCCATCTGGCACGACGATGCCGGCAGCCTCCACCGAGTTGATCTAGCAGCGCAACCTCAGCTTCCACACACGGGTTTACGGGCGCAGATCGCCCGTCCCATGACGAGGGCGTTCCTAGTTATATTTCATGGTTGTATCCCAAGAGACCTGGCCGGATACCGGTCGGCGAACCACGTGTGAAGGAGCGAAGATCCCGATGCGCAAGACCCTGTACGCCGGGTTGTTCCTGGCAGTCGCCAGCTGTTACCCCGGCGACGTAACCTCCCTCGGTCAGCTCGACGTCGTGCTTTCGTCCGGGAACCCGGAGTCGGATTACAGCACGCTGCTGACCTACGCGATGCCGGACACCGTGGTGCAGATCGACGAGGACTCGTCCAACGTCCAGATCAACCACGATTTCGACAGCGACATCGTCGCCAAGGCGAAGGCCCGCCTCAACAACTATGGCTGGACTGAGGTGACCTTCCCGGCTGACACGCCGGACGTGTTCGTCCTCGCGTCGGTCGTCGCGGACACGTACACCGCCACCAGCTACACGCCGGGCTATTGGTGGGGCCATTGGGGCTGGTACTACCCGCCCTGCTACTACTGCTACTATCCCGGCTATCCCGGCTATCCCGGCTATCCCGGCTACGTCACGAAGACGAAATTCGACGCTGGCACGCTGTTCCTCGACATGGTCGAGACCGCCTCATTCACTCCCGCTGACAGCACGATCCGGTTTGCCTGGACCGCCTCGATGGCCGGGGTATTGTCGTCGAGCTCGAGCAGCAACTTGACTCGGGCGCTCGCCGGCATCGACAGGGCGTTCGACCAGTCCGAATACCTCAAGAAGTAGAGGAGAGGGTACTCACACCATGAAGACGCGTATCTTGTTGCCGCTTGCCCTCCTCCTCGTCGCCACCAGCGCGGCGCAGGCCCAGTACTCCGAGTGGTATTGGGGGGGATCGTACAGCACCGCCCTGCCCCTGGGTGACCAGAAGACCTTCACCGGGGGGGACGGCGGGCAGTCGTTCAGCTTCCGCGGCGTCACGATCGAGGGTCGCAAGATCCTGAACGAGAACGTCTCGGCTGGGCTGTCGTTCGGCTGGCACGTGTTCAACTCCCAGGGTGATCAGACCAACACCATCGGCGACGTCACGATCGGGGGGAATCAGTTCCGTTACACCAACGCGTTCCCGCTGTTCGCCAACATGCACTACTACTTTGGCCAGCGCGGCGCGGTGCGGCCGTACGTCGGCGCCAACGTCGGCACGATCTACGCGGAGCGGCGGGTGGACATCAGCCTGATCAGCCTCTCGCAGAAGAAGTGGCATCTGGCGTTCGCGCCGGAGGTGGGCGTGGCGTTCCCACTCGGCTGGGTCGTGCGCGGCGTGATTGCCGCCCGGTATCACTACGGGGTCAAGGCGGGCAACTTCACGCCGCAGTACTTCAG
>JAOUDR010000125.1 GCA_029859185.1 Gemmatimonadota bacterium | reverse complement strand
ACCTCATCGGAGGCGGAGGCGCTCGAGCAGATCTACTCGCTCCTGCGCCCGGGCGAGGCGCCGAATCTCGAGACCGCGCGCGCGGCGCTCGAGCGGCTGTTCTTCAATCCGAAGCGCTACGACCTCGGACGGGTGGGCCGCTACAAGATCAACCAGCGCCTGCGCCTCCGGGTACCCGAGTCGCACACGGTGCTCACCGAGGAAGACTTCATCGCCATCATCCGGTACCTCCTCGAGCTGTCCGAGGGCCGAGGGCACACGGACGACATCGATCACCTCGGCAACCGCCGGGTGCGCACGGTGGGCGAACTCATCGCCAACCAGTTCTCGGTCGGCCTCTCCCGGATGGCACGGCTCATCAAGGAGCGGATGAGCATCAACTCCGACCCGGAGAAGATCACGCTCGACGACCTGGTCAACGCGCGTACCGTGAGCGCGGTCATCCAGGCGTTCTTCGGGAGCTCGCAGCTGTCGCAGTTCATGGACCAGACGAACCCACTCGCCGAGCTGACGCACAAGCGCCGCCTCAGTGCGCTGGGCCCGGGCGGGCTCACCCGCGAACGGGCGGGCTTCGAAGTGCGCGACGTGCACTATTCGCAGTACGGCCGCATGTGCCCCATCGAGACGCCGGAAGGGCCCAACATCGGCCTCATCACCAGCCTCTCGACGTTCGCCCAGGTGAACGACTTGGGCTTCGTGGAGACCCCGTACCGCGTGGTGAAGGACAGCCGGGTCACCGGCGAGATCCGCTGGCTCTCCGCCTCCGAGGAGGAGGACTACGCGGTGGCGCAGGCCAACGCGCCGCTCGACGGGGACGGGCGCTTCGTTAACGAGTTCGCGCTGTCCCGCAAGCGGGACGACTACCCGCTGCTCCCGCCGGTCCGCATCGACTTCATGGACGTGGCGCCGGAGCAGCTCGTCTCGATTGCGGCCGCACTCATCCCGTTCCTCGAGCACGACGACGCCAACCGGGCGCTCATGGGCTCGAACATGCAGCGGCAGTCGGTGCCGCTCCTCTTCCCGGATGCGCCGCTGGTCGGCACGGGGCTGGAGGAGAAGGTGGCGCGCGACTCGGGGGCGGTGGTCATCGCCCGGCGCGACGGCGTGGTCAGCAAGGTGACCGCGGACGAGATCATCGTGGATACGGGCCGCACCAATGCGCGGGGCGGCGCGCCGCTCGGCCGGCTCATGCAACATGACCGGTACCGCCTGAAGAAGTTCTGGCGGACCAACCAGGACACGGCCATCAACCAGCGTCCGCTCGTTCTGGTCGGCGACCGGGTGCAGGCCGGACAGATCGTGGCCGACGGCCCCGCGACCCAGAACGGCGAGCTGGCCCTCGGCGCCAACGTGCTGGTGGCGTTCATGCCCTGGTACGGGCACAACTTCGAGGACGCCATCGTGCTCTCGGAGCGGCTCGTCAAGGAGGACACCTACAGCTCGATTCACATTCAGGAACTCGAGTTACACGTCCGCGACACCAAGCGTGGCCAGGAAGAGATCACGCGCGAGATCCCGAACGTGTCCGAGGAAGCGCTCGTGGACCTCGACGAGCGCGGCATCGTCCGCATCGGTGCCCACGTGACACCGGGCGACATCCTCGTCGGCAAGATCACACCGAAGGGTGAGACGGAGTTGTCGCCCGAGGAAAAGCTGCTCACCGCCATCTTCGGCGAGAAGGCGAAGGACGTGAAGGACTCGTCGCTCAAGGTCCCGCCGGGCATGGCTGGGGTCGTGATCGACGTGAAGATCTTCTCGCGGGTCGAAGACCAGGTGGTCGAGAAGGACCGCGGCGAGCGGATCGGCGAAGTCCGGCAGCTCGAGAACGAAGAGAAGGCGCGGATCAGCGCCGTGCTGTTCGAGGAGCTGCGCGATCTGCTCGACGGTCAGGACGTCGTGCGGATGCTGCGGAACGGCACCGTCGAAGAGTACCTGCCGGAGGGGACCAGGCTGACGAAGGCAATCCTCGCCGACGTCGTGTTCGGCGAGGTCGATCTCAAGACGCTGCGCGTCAAGACGGCGAGCGTGAACGAGCGGGTCCAGGCGGCGCTCGATGCCGCCACCGGCGAGCGGGCGAAGATCGAGGAGAAGGCGGAGGACCAGATCGACAAGATCCTCCAGCCGGACGAG
This sequence comes from Gemmatimonadota bacterium, assembly GCA_029859185.1. Lineage (GTDB taxonomy): Bacteria > Gemmatimonadota > Gemmatimonadetes > Gemmatimonadales > GWC2-71-9 > JAOTWJ01. The sequence goes on along the minus strand of JAOUDR010000125.1, from coordinate 5,220 downwards.
CTGCCGCCGGGCGTGATTCAGCTCGTGAAGGTCTATCTGGCCGAGAAGCGCAAGATCTCCGTGGGCGACAAGATGGCGGGCCGGCACGGGAACAAGGGCATCATCGCCCGGATCGTGCCGGAGGAGGACATGCCGTTTCTGCCGGACGGGACGCCGGTGGACATCGTGCTCAATCCCCTCGGGGTGCCCAGCCGCATGAACGTCGGCCAGCTCCTCGAGACCCATCTGGGCTGGGCGGCGCGGATTCTCGGCTTCGAGGCCAAGACGCCGGTCTTCCAGGGTGCGTCGGAGGCGGAGATCGCAGTCCTGCTCCGGCTCGCGGGTCTTACGTGGGCGCGCGAGGCGCTCCGCATCGTCGCGCCGGCGCCGGTCATCACGCCGGCCATCATCCGGCAACTGCTCGACGACTTGAAGCGGCTGCCCTCCGAGAACGCGGACACCCAGCTGGGCTCGTTCCAGCTCGACGTGCTCGGCAGCCGGGCGGTCTCGCAGGAGACGCGGGACCTGTTCCATGCGGCACGGGCGTTCCTGGAGGCGGCGGCCAAAGATCTGGCGGAGCGGCATCGGATGGAAAGCACGGTGCAGCAGGCCGATCACGAACACCGTCTCGCCGCGGATGGGGAGCTCGGGAAGAACGAGAAGGCGGCGCTCAAGGCCGGGCTCAAAGAAGCGGAGAAGGCCCTCGGGCGATCGCAGCAGGAAGCCGTCGAGGCCGCCGGCTACCCGGCCCTGGCGAGGTTGCTTGGCCCGAAGAGTGAGGCCGATGCCGAGCTGGCGCTGCGCGAGTGTCTCCAGGCGGCCGGGCTGACCCCGACGGGCAAGATGCGGCTGCGTGACGGTCGCAGCGGCGACTGGTTCGCGTCGGAGATTACCGTCGGCGCGATCTACATGATGAAACTCTCGCACCTCGTCGACGACAAGATCCACGCGCGCTCCATCGGTCCGTACAGCCTCGTCACGCAGCAGCCGCTCGCCGGGAAGGCACAGTTCGGTGGCCAGCGGTTCGGTGAGATGGAAGTCTGGGCCCTCGAGGCCTACGGCGCGGCGCACGTGCTGCAGGAGATGCTGACGGTCAAGTCGGATGACGTGAACGGTCGCAGTCGTGTGTACGAGGCGATCGTGAAGGGACAGAACCTGCCCGATCCGGGCATCCCCGAATCGTTCAACGTCCTCGTGAAGGAGCTCCAGGCGCTCGGCCTGCGGGTCACGCTGGGCACCACCGAGGACGGCGAGGAATAAGGGGGGGACGCGACTGATGATCGATTTTCGCAGCACCCGTGAGCCACGCGGCTCGACGTTTGACTACATCCAGATCCGGATCGCCTCGCCTGAGGAGATCCGCGGCCCCCGGGATTCCAAGGAACGGGAACGCTTTGCCCTGCAGGGCCAGCGGTACTGGTGGTCGTGGGGCGAAGTGACCAAGCCGGAGACGATCAACTACCGCTCGTTCAAGCCCGAGAAGGATGGGTTGTTCTGCGAGCGGATCTTCGGCCCCGTCAAGGACTGGGAATGCCACTGCGGGAAGTACAAGCGGATTCGCTATCGAGGCGTGATCTGCGACCGCTGTGGTGTCGAGGTGACCCTGTCCAAGGTGCGTCGCGAGCGGATGGGGCACATCGAGCTCGCGGTGCCGGTGGCGCACATCTGGTTCTTCAAGACGCTGCCGAGCCCCATGGGCAACCTGCTCGATCTCACGCTCAAGGACCTCGAGCGGGTCATCTACTACACGAACTACGTGGTGATCGATCCGGGCGAGCAGGAAGTCCAGATGCGGGAGCTGCTCGACGAAGAGAAGTTCCTCGAGCTGAAGGCGAAGGCCCGCGCGGAGGGAGACAGCGCCTTCCTGGCCGACATCGGGGCCCCGGCGGTGCGGGAGCTGCTCCGCCGCCTCGACGTGGACGGCGTGGCCGAGGAGTTGCGCGCCGCGGTGGCGACCGAGACGAGTCAGCACCGCAAGAAGCAGATGCTCAAGCGGTTGAAGATCTTGGACGCGTTCCGCAACTCGGGGGATAGCGGCGACCGGCGCAATGATCCGGCGTGGATGATCCTGGATGTCGTGCCCGTGATCCCGCCGGACCTGCGGCCCCTGGTGCCGCTCGATGGCGGCCGGTTTGCGACGAGTGACCTGAATGATCTGTACCGCCGAGTCATCAACCGGAACAACCGGCTCCAGAAGCTGATTCAGCACCGCGCCCCGGAGGTCATTCTCCGGAACGAAAAGCGGATGCTGCAGGAAGCGGTGGACGCGCTGTTCGACAACGGCCGGCGTTCCAAGGCAATCCGTGGGCGTGGCAAGCGGCCGCTCAAGTCGCTGTCCGACATGCTCAAGGGCAAGCAGGGACGGTTCCGGCAGAACCTGCTGGGCAAGCGCGTGGACTACTCGGGCCGGTCGGTGATCGTGGTGGGCCCGGAGCTGCGCCTGCACCAGTGTGGGTTGCCGAAGACCATGGCGGTGGAGCTGTTCAAGCCGTTCATCATCCATAAGCTCGTGCAGAAGGGGATTGCCGAGACGGTCAAGCGGGCCAAGAAGATCGTGGAGCGCGAAACGCCGGAGGTGTACGAGATCCTGGAAGAGATCATTCAGGATCACCCGGTGATGCTCAACCGCGCGCCCACCCTGCACCGGCTGGGCATTCAGGCGTTCGAGCCGGTGCTGGTGGAGGGCAAGGCGATCCGGATCCACCCGCTGGTGTGCGCCGCGTTCAACGCGGATTTCGATGGTGACCAGATGGCCGTGCACGTGCCGCTCTCGTTTGAGGCGCAGCTCGAGGCGCGGGTCCTGATGATCTCCTCGAACAACGTGCTGAAGCCATCGGACGGTCGGCCGGTGGCGGAGCCGAGCCAGGACATGGTGCTCGGATCGTACTTCGTGACGAAGGCGCGGGCGGATGCGCAGGACGAGGCCGTCAAGACCACGGCCCCGCGGCTTGGGTCCCTGGCGGAAGTGGAAGTGGCGCTGGCCACGGGCCGGCTCGACTACCATGCGCCGATCTGGTTCTGGTATCTGGCGCCGCCGGAAGCCGATGTGGAGTTCCGCAGCGCGTGGCACTACACGACGGCGGGTCGCGTGCTGTTCAACAGCATCCTGCCCCGGGCCGTGCTGGCGGAGCTGGGCTTCCACAACTTCGTGATGCGCAAGGGCGCCCTCTCGGGGACGGTGTTCGAGTCATACCGGCGTGCGGGCCTGGCCGAGACGGTGCAATTCCTCGACCGGCTGAAGGACTTCGGCTTCGCACACGCGACGCGGGGCGGCGTGTCCATAGCCGTGCAGGATCTCGAGATTCCGCCCGAGAAGGTACAGATCCTCGACGATGCGCAGGCGCGCGTCGATCGGTTCCAGCGGGCGTACGGTGCCGGGCAGATCACGTTTGGCGAGCGGTACAACAAGGTGATCGACGCCTGGACCCACGCCAACACCGACATTGCGGAAGCGATGGTGGGCGGGCTGGCGAAATCCCACGGGGGCTTCAACCCGGTGTTCATGATGTTCGACTCCGGCAGCCGCGGCAGCCGCGACCAGATCCGGCAGCTCGCCGGGATGCGCGGCCTGATGGCGAAGCCGCAGAAGAAGCTCACCGGCGGCATCGGCGAGGTCATCGAGAGTCCCATCCGGTCGAACTTCCGGGAAGGACTCACGGTGCTGGAGTACTTCATCTCGACCCACGGCGCCCGGAAAGGTCTGGCGGACACCGCGCTCAAGACCGCGGACGCCGGCTACCTCACCCGACGCCTCGTGGACGTGGCCCAGGACGTCACGATCACCGAGGAGGACTGCGGGACCGTGCTCGGCGTCGAGGCGGCGGCGCTCAAGGAGGGCGAAGACATCATCGAGCCGCTGCGGGAGCGCATCGCGGGCATGGTGGCGGCCGACGACGTGGTCGATCCGCACGAGCGGGATGAGTTCGGTGAGTCCAAGCTGCTCGTGGCCGCCGGCCAGCTGATCGACGAGGACACGGCACTCGAGATCGAGGATGCCGGCGTCGAGATGGTCCGGATCCGGTCGGTCCTGACCTGCGAGGCCCGGCGGGGAGTCTGCCGGATGTGCTACGGGCGCAATCTGGCCACCATGGCCATGGTGGATCTCGGGGAGGCTGTGGGGATCCTGGCCGCGCAGTCCATCGGCGAGCCGGGGACGCAGCTCACGCTCCGCACGTTCCACATCGGTGGGACCTCGGCGCGTATTGCCGAGCGGACCGAGCGACGGACGAAGCTCGACGGCATGCTCCGGTACGGCGAGCGGCTCATGGTCGTGGACACCCAGGACGGTCGGAAGATCGTGACCGGGTACGAGGGTGAGCTCATTCTCGAGGACCCCGACGGTCAGGTCCGATCCCGGTTCCACGTTCCGCTCGGGGCAACGCTCGCGGTGGAGGACGGGGTGGAGGTCAAGCGGACCGATCTGCTCTTCGAGTGGGACCCCTATACGAACCCGATCATCACGGACGTGGCGGGCACGGTCCGCTTCGTGGACATCGTGGACGACGAGACGGTGCGCGAGGAGCTCGACGAGATCACGGGCCTCCGCCAGCGGGTCGTGATCGAGGATCGCGAGAAGCGGCTGCATCCGCACATCGAGGTCGTCCAGACGACCAAGGGCGGCAAGGAGCGGAAGGTCCGCGACTACGTCATTCCGGCGGGAGCGCAGCTGGCCGTCGAGGACGGGGTCGAGATCGTGGCAGGGTCGACCATCGCGAAGATTTCCCGCGAGGCGTACAAGACCCGCGACATCACCGGTGGTCTCCCGCGGGTGGCCGAGCTCTTCGAGGCCCGACGTCCCAAGGATCCCGCCACCATCTCCGAGGTGGACGGGGTCGTGAGATTCGGCGAGATCAAGCGCGGCAAGCGCGAGATCTTCGTCCAGCCCGATGCGGGTGACCCACAGCTCTACGAGGTTCCGGCGTCCAAGCACCTTCGGGTGCACGAAGGCGATCGGGTGCTCGCTGGCGACCGGCTGACCGAAGGCCCGGTGAACCCGCACGACATCCTGCGGATCAAAGGGACCCAGGCGGTGCAGGAATACCTCATGAACGAGATTCAGGAGGTGTACCGGCTGCAGGGGGTGAAGATCAACGACAAGCACATCGGCGTGATCGTCCGCCAGATGCTGCAGAAGTCGCGCGTGATCGAGCCGGGGGACGCGGACTTCCTCGAAGGGGAGCATGTGGACAAGCGCATCTTCCGGGAACGCAATGAGCGGGTCCGGGAGAAGGGTGGTAAGCC
>JAOUDR010000124.1 GCA_029859185.1 Gemmatimonadota bacterium | reverse complement strand
GCGGTTCCTGGTCGAGACGCACCCGTGCGCCACCGCGTTCCGCTTCCACTCGCATATGATAATCGCCCGGCGCGATATACGCGGTGTCTTCGAGGATCGGCGCGCCGTCGTCCGCCTCCACGACACGCAGCGCACTCTGTTGATCGAGTCGTTCCGCCAGGCTCCGCGTGAACCGCGGCGGCATGTGCTGCACGATGAGGATCGCAGCGCCGAGCCCGCGGGACAGTCGCGGCACCACGTCGGCGAGCGCGCGCGGTCCCCCGGTGCTCGCCGCCACGGCGACGACGCTGGTGGCGCGGCCCGGCAGAACGTCCGTGGGACCCGAGCTGTGGGGGGAGGCGGGGACCCGTGCCAACACCGGCACTCGTTGGCAATCGGCCTCCACCGCGGCGTCGAGGGCGGCGAGGAGCGCGGGGCCGATCGTCGCGATCGCGTCGCGGTGGGCGTCCATCGGCTTCGCGACGATTTCCACGGCGCCCAGCTCCAGAGCACGGATCGCGAGGGCCGTCCCCGGTCCGGCGTAGGCGCTCACCACCACGACCGGACACGGTGCTTCGCTCATGATGTACCCGATGGCGCCCAGCCCGTCGAGCTCGGGCATCTCCAGATCCATCGTGACCACATCGGGGTGGAAGCGATGCACTTTGGCGATCGCGTCCATGCCGTTCCGCGCCGTCGCCACGACCCGATATCGACCCGAGGCCTCGATCAGATCGGCGAGTACCCGCCGGGTGAGCACGCTGTCGTCGGTGACGAGCACCGTGCGCGCGTCGGCCCTAGAGGGGCTCGAGGGCATGCCCCACCGATCGGACCATGACGATACCCGTATCGACGGCGAACCAGACGGACCGACCGATCTCCCCACCAACGGCTTCCCCCACGACCGTCACCCCCACCGCATCCACGGCGGCGCGGCAGGCCAGGAGATTGCGCTGACCGATCTGCACCGTCCCCGGCGTCGTGAGGGCGGCGAACAGCGACGCGCCGCCCACGAGACGCGCCGTGAGTCGGCCACGTACCGCGCCAGCCCGCACCATCTCCCCAACGAGGAACGGCACGGCGGTGTCCGCAAACCGGACCGGGTTCGAGCGATCGCGGGAGAGCGAAGGCGAGGGAAGCACGATGTGCGCGATCCCGCCGACCTGTGCTTCCCGATCGTCGAGGACCAGCGCAATGCAGCTCCCCAGTCCCAGGCAGGAGAGCTCGCCCTGCTCGCGACAGATGCCCCATTGACCAAGCCCGATCGCGCGCCGCAGCGGAGTGTCCGTCATCGCCGTCGATAGATCCGCTCGCGGATGTCCTCGAGTTGGAACCGCTCCCGAACATCACCGACGAGCGTTTCCACCTTTCCGAGCATGAGGATCCCGCCGGGCTGTAGCGCGTCGGCGAACGCGTGGTAGAGCCGCTCCTGATTGGCGCGTTCGAAGTAGATCACGACGTTGCGGCACGTGATGATATCGTAGGGCGCGTCCGGTGGCGGCTCCCGGAGCAGATCGTGGCGGTGGAACCGCACGAGCGTTCGCACCTCCGGCCCGACCTCCCAGGGATCCCTCCCCGTGAAGTAGCGCTCCACGAGCGCTGGGGAGGTCTCGTCGAGTGCCGGGGTCCGGTAGACGCCGGCCCGCGCGCGGTCGAGCACCGTCGGATCGAGATCCGTGGCATCCACGGTGTACGTCCCCGCCTTCGTCCCGCCGCGTCGCGCCTGCTCGAGCAAGGCGATCGCCAGGGTGTAGGGTTCCTCCCCGGTGGCGCACCCGGCCGACCAGCACCGCAGGGCTCCACGGCGCCGCTCCCACAGGTCGGGGAGAAAGCGCGTGGCCAGGACGTCCCACGCCTCGCGGTTCCGGAAGAACTTCGTGACGTTGATGGTGAGCGCATCGAGGAGGCGGTCGTACTCGTGGGCATCGTCCCGCAACACCGCCGCGTAGGCCGCATAGGTGTGCACCCCACGCGCCCTCATGCGGACGGCCAGGCGTCGCCTCAGGCAATTCGGTTTGTAGCCGTCACAGGTGAGGCCGCGTGCCCCAGCGATCTGTGCGAGCAGGTCCCCCAGTCCATCCTCCGGCGCCACCGTCATTCCGGCGCTCCCAGCGCCTCCAGATTGGTCCGGGCCAACTCGTGTCCGGCATTGAGTGCGAGGGTCCGCGTCCAGTGCTCCGCCGCCGCTGCCTGATCGCCCGCCCGGAAGGCGATGTTGCCGAGTTTGAAGTACACGTCGTCCCCGAGGTCGGCCTGCAACGCGATCGCGCGGCGGTAGGACGCCGCCGCGTCGTCATAGCGCCCGGCCCGGTAGTGGAGATCCCCCCGGTTCTTCCACGCTTGCGGGAGCGCCGGTTCCTCAGCCAGGAGCTCGTCGAGCTGGCTGGCCGCTTGGTCCGGTTCCCCGATCAGCTCGAGGAAGGCGGCGCGGTTGGTGACCAGCACCGGATGCCCTGGGTGGTGCTCTCCAGCCTCCGACAACATCGCCTCCGCATCCTCGATGTTGCCCTGCCCCGCGGCGGCGAGGGAGCGCGCCCAGTACCACACCGGTGGGAGCACGACGTCGCCCGCCACCTCCCGCGCCCGATCGAGGCGCCCGGCGGCTCCCGCGTAGTCGCCGCGGCGCAGGGCGACGATGCCCCAGCTCGTCAGGATCCGGGGATCGTGCCGGGCGCGCGTCCCCGCGTCACCGAGCACCGCGTCGGCGCGCTCGAAGTCGCCGAGCTGTTCACACGCCACCCCGAGGTTGTGCAGGACCGCGGGCGGAGCGTGTCCCCGCTCGACGATCGGGGCGAGGGTGTCCACCGCCTCCTGCCACCGTGCCTGCCGCAGGGCCACCAGTCCGAGCCACGCCAGTGCATCGGCGTCCTCCGGCTTCAGGTCCACCACGCGGCGGAATTCGCGACCGGCTTCGTCATACATGCCGGTCTTGTAGAACGCGATGCCAAGGTTGCGATGTTCCTGCACGCGACCCTCGTTCACCGCCACTCGGGGCGCGGCCTGGCTCCGGCCGGCCCGCTGCACGAACCCCGCGGAGAGCAGCCCGTACAACGCCTTGCCCACGTCGAACTCGCTCAGTCCGGAATCCTCGACGAGTCGCGTGACGTCGCGCGCCCCGTCGAGCAGCTCCAGCACGCGCGACTGGTCCGAGGTGATCTCCACTTCGTCCGATGTGACGTGCTCGGCGTTCGGCACGAAGATGAGATCGAACGAGGGGATCTTCTTCTCGATCAGACTCCATTCGTCCGTGCGGCGCGCGCCCTCGAGGAGCAGTGACTCCGGGTTGATCGAGACGAGGAGCTCGTCCTCCGTGGGCCGGAGGCCCGCCTCGAACTTGAACGTCCCCTGCGTCCACGTGAAGAGGAGGTAGACGGCCTCCTCGATCTGGAACCGGACGAAGTGGTCGAGATCCACGCGGGAGACCCAACCTTCATCGACGAGAATCTGTCCGAGACGCCGGTGCCGGTCTTTGGCCTGGACCTCGATCGCGGCCACCAGGTTTTCGGGCTGGAGGCGCCCGTGCTTCACCAGAATGTCCCCCAGCCGATCCGGACGGTTCACGATGGACGCGTAGGTAATACGCCCCCGATCGAAGTAGATGGACCCGAAGTTGGCCCGGTCCGCCACCGACAGACAGCCGGTCTTCTGCCCCAAGGCGAGCAGTTGCAGCACGTCGGGGAGCGACGCCTCGCGGAGACTGCCCTTGATGGCCATCAGCGCATGTCCTCGATGAGCCGGTCGCCCACGTGCGGCCACCGCCACACCACCTTCTCGGGACTCCGGACGCTGGCGAGCGGCGACATCACCACGCCCGACGACCGGGAACGGCGCGCCGGCCGCGTCACGGCGGCCGCATCACCGTCCACCACGCGGCGGGCGAGCGCCAAGCTCAGGTCCTCGCCCGATGCTTCGAGTTCCTGCGCCAGGCGCTGAATCACCTCGACCAGCGTGTGCAGCGAGGGGTCCGGCTGTTCCGCCAGATACGCGACTACCGCATCGTCCGTGGTGCCGAGGCGCTCGTTGAGCTCCCGGCGCGCCACCACGCTGCGCACCTCGCGATTCGCCGCCGGCAACTCGACGACCAACCCGCCCTGCAGTCGAGTGACGAGGCGTTCGTCGATCCCGTCGAGCGTGTCGGGAGGACCGCTCGCGGAGAACACGAGTTGGCGCCCACTGTCGGCAAGCGCATTGAACAGGTGGAACAGCTCCTCCTGGGACCCGGGCTTCAAGGACAGCAGGTGAATGTCGTCCAGCAGGAACGCCGTGGCGTGCCGATGCCGCGCACGCCACATCTCCAGACGGTTCCGTTCGAGCGCGTCGACGTACTGGTCCAGGAAGGCCTGCGCGGATTGGCAGGCGACGACCGCCTCGGGACGTACGGCCAACGCGTTGGCGACGGCGTGGAGCAGATGCGTCTTGCCGACACCATTCGGACCGGCAATGACGAGCGGGTTGTACGGCACCGAGGTATCGGTCGTGACCGCCCGGGCCGCCGTCACCGCGACGCGGTTGCCTGCCGTCTCCACGTAGGACTCGAAGGTGAGGTGGGGTGCTGGGCCGGGCGGTGGCCCCGCGCCCTCACGCGCCTCCTGCACCGCCGCCTCGGCGTCATCGATCCGCTCCGGATCGCGGAACACCGGGTCCCCGGCACGGGGCGGGTCGAGCTCGGCCATGTCGGCTGCGAGGGCCTGGAGGTGCTCCACGTCCGCCTCGTAGGCCCGCACCGCCTGTTCGGCGCCGAGCGGGGTTTCCTCCGTGAGCAGCCGCTCGAGGCGCTTCGTGCGGTAGCCCCGCCCATCCCAGTACTCGACGGATTCCTCGATCCGCTTGCGCCACGCGTCGACCTGCCGCGCAAGCGCCGATCCCACCGAGTCCAGAAAGTCGGCGAACTCGTCCACGGCGGGCGGGACGGTCTCCGGGACGCCCTCCTCCGTTTCCACGTCCTCCTGCAGGACGCTCTCCAATCCGAGCAGCGTACGCGCCCCCTCCACCGTGAGGGCACCCTCGTTCACCGCCTGGAAGGCGATCAGGCGGTTGAGCAGCCCCAGCAACTCTCGGACGTTCCGCGCGTTGTACTCGGCGACTGCCGCGAGCACGGCCCCTTCGAAATCGACGCCCCGCTCATCCGCCTTCCGCCGCAGGATCGCGAGCCGGCTCTCGAACTCCGGCGCCGCGATGTCCACGACGAGACCACCGGCGAACTGGGAAATGAGGCGTTCGTCGAGCTGCTCGATATCGCGCGGCGGCCGATCGCTGGCGAGCACGACCTGGCGCGCCTGTGCAAGCAGGTGCGAGATCAACCGGAGCAGTTCCGCCTGGGTCTCGAGGCGCTGCGCGACGAACTGCACATCGTCGATCAGCACGACATCCACGTCGGTGAACCGGCTGCGGAACGCTTCGCCATGCCCCGCCGCCACGGCGGCGTGGTAGGCGTCGACGAACTCCTCGAGGGTCAGGTATTCGACCCGCAGCTCCGGGGCCAGCTCTCGCGCCCGCGCCCCGATGGCGGTAATGAGGTGCGTCTTGCCCAGGCCGGACGCACTGTAGATGAACAGCGGGTTGTAGGACACACCCGGGTTCTCGGCCGCGGTGCGGGCCGCACTGACCGCCAGTTGATTGGCCGGGCCCACGACGAACGTGTCGAAGGAAAACCGCGGGTTCAAGGTGCGCGTCACGCCGGCTGTGCCTCGCTCAGCTTCCGCAGCACGCGCTCGGAGATGGCCCGCAGGGTCTCGAACAGCCCCTTCCCCACCACCGCCGACGCACCGAACGCGGGCACCATCCGAAAGTTCAGTTGCTCCTCGAGGTCCGCCACCTGGAGGATGAGATCGCTGGGCAGATCCTGTTTGTTGTACTGCAGCACGAGCGGGATCGTCCGGACGTCGATCCCCTGCTCGAGCAGGTTGGCCTGGAGGTTCTGCAGGCTCTCGATGTTCTCGTCCAGCTGCCGGATCTGCGAGTCCGCCACGAAGACGACGCCGTCCGCTCCCTGGAGCACGAGCTTGCGCGTGGCGTTGTAGTACACCTGGCCCGGAACCGTATAGAGCTGGAACCGGGTGGTAAAGCCGGAGATCGACCCCAACTCGAGCGGCAGGAAGTCAAAGAACAGGGTGCGATCGGTCTGCGTGGCCAGCGATACCATGCGCCCCCGCCGATCCTCCGGCACGCGCCCGTAGATGTACTGGAGGTTCGTCGTCTTTCCGGACCGGCCGGGTCCATAATAGACGATCTTGCACGTGATTTCGCGGGAAGTGAAGTTGACGAGCGACATGGGCGGTCTACCGGAAAAGGGTCGCCAAGCTCTCGTTGAGATCCCGCTCGAAGTCGGCTGCAAGCACCGGACCGCGGGGCGTTTCCGCAGGCGCTGCCTCCTCGAGGTCTGCCACGAAGTCCTCGAAGAATAACTGTACCAGCCCGATCGAGGTGTCCTCCCCGTAGACCACGAGGCCGAGCAGGGGGCCGCGCCGCGAGTCGAACCGGCCGAGGAAGATCCCGTGCTGCGCGCTCTGATGGTTCAGGACCCGGAAGTCCGGCTCGTCCAGCATCCGCACGATCTCGCCCGTCGAGGCCGCGATGCCGGCCCCGAGCGCCGCCGCCGACATGACGTCGACCGCGCGGGTGAAGCCGTACTGGGCCAGCACCTGCCCGGACGGCGTCATCACCATGGTCAGGCGCGCCCCGCTTTCGCGGACGAAGCGCTCGACCGGGGCGAGGAGCCAGGGCTCGACGACGCGGGCCTTCACGCAATGTCCTCCACCATGCGCTGCATTTCGAGCCGGACCAGCCCCACGTTGACGTGTTGGTCCGTCACCGCGACGATCACCAGACCGTCGGCCCCGGGCATGAGCAGCATCGCGCCCACCTCGGCCTGCAGGTGTACGAACCGCTGCGCCCCCGCCTCCGCGGCCCCGGCAGCGCGCCCCAGCCGGGCCGCCAGTGATGCGGCCAGCGCCGCCACGGCGTTCCCGCGCACGCCCTCCATGACGGCCTCGCCCACCACGAGCCCGTCCTCCGCCGACACGACCATGGCGCCGCGGACCCCGCGCACCCGCGTGATCCGGTCAAGCGCGTCGTACATCCGCTCCGGGTTCATCCGGCCTGCGCCTCCAGCCACCCGCGCGCCGCGGCGGCGGCCCGCCGAGCGAGCAACCCCACGCGTCCCGCCGGCACCCTCCGGTCGCGGCGGACCAGGAGGATCGCCCCGGGCGACGGCGTCGAGACGTGCAAGTGCCCGTCGGTGCCCTCGCACTCGAGGGACTGCCAGGCGCCCAGTGCGAGCAAGCGGGCGGCGCGTTCGGCCTCCTGCGCGGCCCCCGCCACGTAGGCCGCGACCTCCTCCGAAACCACGAGCCCGCGGGAGTCGCGCAACACCCCACCCAGCACGAGCCCGCGCTCGTCGATCAACAGCAGG
>JAOUDR010000123.1 GCA_029859185.1 Gemmatimonadota bacterium | reverse complement strand
GTCTGGAACCCACGACCCGACGTGCCGACGATCAGGTCGAGCACCCGCTCCGCACCATTCCGGAACGTGACCCGCCGGCCACTGCTATCGACGCCCAGCCGGCCATGGGACGCTGGGTTCCTGGCAATCAACTCACTCGTGAGCGTCGAATCCGTGAGCCAGCCAAAGAGCTGCCCCACCTGAGCAAACTCCGCGGGGTAGCCGTTGACGTCCCAATTGCCGTCACGCTTCGTGAACCGCACCGTGTCGCCGCCGTGCGCCAGCTCGATCCGATCCACATCCGCCATCGTCAGCGCGGGAAGCGCGAGGGTGGTTGCCGTGTCACTGATGGACCCCCGGAACAGCGCGAAGGCACCCCACAGAAACACCAGCGCCACCAGCGTGGCCAGCGCTCGGGCCACCGCCTTGGGACTCATGCGCCCTTCCCACGGGTATACACCCGCTTCATGCCCCGACGGCGTTGCAGCAACCGGAGCAATCCGGCCAGCGCGACCAGGACCGGGATGCCGACCACGTTCGCATACTTCACGCCGTTGCGGCCGCGCTTGGTCAGCTCGAGCGTCGGGGGCCGCCGGTCTTTCGAGCGGATCGCGATGAGCGCCTCATCCTGCGCGAGCCAGTCCACCGCGTTGAGCGCGAGGACCGCATTCTCAGGCGCCGAACGGGCATGGCGATCGGACGCGAAATCGTCGTTCGCGACCACGACCAGTCTTCCCCTGAGTCCCACCGACTCGGCGGCCGCCATCGGGTTGACCATGACCCCGAGCAGGCGGGTAGCGAGGCTGTCGGTGCGGAACTGCTGCTGTGGGTCGAGCAGGGTCTGCGTCGCGGAGATGCCCGCCGCCTCGCTCGAGACCACGAGCGGCGTGACGGTGCCGGGCACCGCCCCCGCCGTATCGATCGAGCTCGGCCATGGGAGAAACAGCGACGGCACCTCCTCGTTCACGACGGACATCCGCGTGCTCGCGGCCCGGAGCCAGAAGGGATAGGCCGTGAGCAGCCGGCCAAACTGGGTGGGCAGAGAGACACTCTCGTTGGCGAGGAGATCGTAGACCATGTCCGACCGGATTCTGATCCCGTACGGTGCGAGCAGGGCGTTCCACGCGACCGGCCGCGGCATCGCGAAATACGGCTGCTGCGGGTCGATGTTCATGCCCCCGGCCATCACCAGCAGTCCGCCGCCGCGCGCGAGGAAGTCCGCCAGGCGCGCACGCTGGTCGTCGGCCAGGGAATCCCGTGCGCCGGCGAGCACGATGACGGCGACGTCCGGGCCGGGCACCGTGTCATCGGCGAGGGTCAGGGTCCGGACCTCGTACTGTCGACCAAGCTCCCCCCGCAGCGCCTGCCACGACCGCTGGCGCACCATCTCGTCCATCGGGTCGTTCACGAATCCGACGACCGGGCGGGCCGACCGGGTCATCGACCGGATGGCCGAGACGATCCTGTACTCGAGGTCGTCGGTGCGCTGGATGACCGGAACCGTCTCCTGCCCCTCCGCGTACTGGATCGCCAGCCCCATGTATCCCTCGCGGATCTGGAGCTGCGCCTCACCGATTACGTTGAACTGAATCGGTGGGATGCCGAGGGTGCGGGCCTCACGCATCGCTGCGCTGTCGCCCGCGGGATCGAGCTTGACCACACGGATATTTCCTCGCCCAGCGCTGCGGAGGTCGCGGAGCAGATCCTCCACATCGCGCTGCAACAGAGAGATCTCGGGTGGGAGCTCACGCGAGGTGAAGAGCTTCAGCGTGACCAGGTCGTCGAGGTTGCCCACGAGCGACTTGGTCGCCCCCGACAGCGTGTAGGCGCGGCCCGGCGTGAGGTCCAGGCGCCCACCCAGGGAGCCCCCCACCAGGTTCACCACGACCGCCGCAGCCACCAGAGCCACGGTGCCAAGTTGCAACCTGCGTGCGGGCCGGCTCGCCGCGGGCAGGCGGCGGCCGAGTACCACGGCGTACGCCAGCACCACGAACAGCCCCGCCAGCGACACGAAGTAGATCGCGTCGCGCAGGTCGATCACTCCTCGGGTGATGCCCGCGAAGTGTGACAGCACGCCGAGACGGGCCGCGAGCGCCCCGAGCACGGGTGGGAGACCCACGATCAGCGGATCGAGGCCCACCAGCACGAGCAGGAACATCACCGCCACACCGAGAATGAAGGCGGTGACCTGATTGCGGGTGAGGCTCGACGTCCACGTCCCCACGGCCGCGAGTCCCGCCACGAGCAGCATGGCCCCGACGTACTGGGCGACGATCACGCCGACGGGGAGGTCGGCGCCGATGGCCAGTCCGGCGGGTACCGCCAGGGTGAGGAGCAGCGCGATCCAGAGAAAGAGCAGTCCGCCGAGGTACTTGCCCGCGACCAGCTCGAATTCGGTGACCGGCTGCGCGAGCACCACCTCCAGGACACCGGTGCGGGTGTCGTCGGCGAGCGCGCGCATGGTGACGGCGGGCACGAGGAACAGCAGAATCCACGGCAACAGATCGAGCATCGGCCGCAGTGAGGCGGCGCCGATCAGGAACACCTGCCGGAAGAACAGGAAGTTGTTCACCGCCAGGAAGACGATGATCAGGATGTAGCCCGTGGGGTGGTCGAGCAGGGCGCGCAACTCCCGCCGCGCAATCGTCAACACGCGACTCATGCCCGCCCCCCTTCCGTCGTCAGTTGCCGGAAGAGCTCTTCGAGGCTGCCGCCTGCCTGATACAGCTCGTAGAGGACCCAGTCACGCTCCACCGCCAGCCGATAGATCGCGGGCCGGAGGTCGGCATCACCAGCGGCCGTCACCATCGCGCTCGTGCGCCCATCGTTGGAGCCGAGCTCCTCGACACTCGTGACGCCGGCCAGCGCCCGCAATCCGTCGGCGACCCCCGCCCCAGCGATCTCCACGCTGATCTGCTGCAGGCCCTCCGCTCGGGCAACGAGCTGGCCAACCGGTCCATCGGCTACCAAGCGCCCGCGGCTGATGATCAGCAGGCGCGAGCACATATGCTGCACCTCGGGCAGAACGTGCGTGGACAGCATCACGGTCCGGTCGCGACCGACCTCGCTGATGAGGTGCCTGATCTCCACGCGCTGGTTGGGATCGAGCCCTTCCGTCGGCTCGTCGAGCACGAGCAGATCGGGCTCGTGCACGATGGCCTGCGCGAGGCCCACCCGCTGCCGGAACCCCTTGGACAACTCCCCGATGGATCGGTAAAACACGGTTTCGATCCCGGTCCGCCCCACCGCCCGGTCAATGGCGCCGGGCCGCTCGGCGGCCGGGATCTCCCGCAGCCGGACGATGAAATCGAGGTACTCGGAGACCAACATGTCCGGGTACAGGGGGTTGTTCTCGGGGAGGTACCCGATGCGTCGCTTGGCATCCCGACCGGCGTCGTCGAGTGGGACCCCGTCGAGGCGGATTTCCCCGTGATCGGGCTCGAGATACTGGGTGATCATCCGCATGGTGGTGGACTTGCCGGCCCCGTTGGGGCCCAGGAAACCGACCACCTCACCCCGGCCGACCGTGAAGCCCAGTTGGTCCACGGCCACCACGGTACCGAAGTGCTTGCTGACGCTGTCGAGGGAGAGCAAAGTCATAGGCCGTCGTCCGGTTGTGGATCCTGCGGGCCGAAATGTGTATTGGAATTCGTCCGTCGTTCAAGTCCGCGGCGTGAGCACGGCCGCTCCCTGGAGCCGCCCTCCGCGCAGGTCCTCGAGCGCGCGGTTGGCATCGGCGAGCGCGTACGCGGTAGCGTCCGTGTGGACGGGGACCCGCTCCAGCAGGGCGAAGAACTCCTCCCCGTCCGCCCGGGTGAGATTCGCCACCGACCGCACGGTTCGCTCACCCCAGAGGATCGCATACGGAAACGACGGCACGTCACTCATGTGGATGCCGGCGCACACCACCGTGCCGCCGCGATCCACCGCCCGGAGGGCCGCGGGAACGAGCGCCCCCACCGGCGCGAAGACGATCGCCGCATCGAGCAGGTCCGGCGGTGGGGCATCCGACCCACCCGCCCAGACGGCACCAAGCCCGCGCGCGAAATCCTGCGACGCCTGGTCGTCCGGCCGCGTGAAGGCAAACACCTCCCGCCCCTCGGCCCGCGCGACCTGCGCGACGATGTGGGCCGCGGCCCCGAACCCGTAGAGACCCAGCCGACGGGGGTCCCCGGCGGCCCGCAGCGACCGGTACCCGATGAGCCCCGCGCACAGCAGCGGCGCAGCGTGCGCGTCTGCGAACTGTGCCGGGAGCGGGAAGCAGTATCGTTCATCGGCGACGACGTATTCGGCGAAGCCGCCGTCGAGCGTGTACCCGTGAAACCGCGCCTCAGGGCAGAGGTTTTCCTGACCGCGCCGGCAGAACCGGCAGGCTCCGCAGGTCCACCCAAGCCACGGAACACCCACACGGTCCCCGATGGAGAACCGCTCCGCTCCGTCGCCCACCTGATCCACGACGCCCACGATTTCGTGTCCGAGGATCACGGGCAGGCGCGGATCCGAGAGTTCGCCGTCCGCCACGTGCAGATCCGTGCGGCACACGGCGCACGCGTGGACGTTCAGCCGGACGTCTCCGGTGCCGACCTTCGGCTCCGGCAGATCCCGCTCGACGAGCGGCGTCCGTTGCCGCTCCAGCACCATCGCGCGCATCCCGCTATCCCGGTGGCCCGTTCATCCCGTTGACCCGTCCAGGATTCCCCGCGCCCGCCGAAACACCCCATGCCACATTGCGCGGGTGAGACGCCCGGTGTTGGTGTTCTGCTGGGAGGGATGGTAGGACGTGATCAGGATCGTGCCGTCCGGCAGCGCGGCCTCGGCCGCGTGCGCGAAGGCGGGGCGCTCCCGCGGTGCCACGCGACCCCACCACCCACTGGCCTTGAGCCAGGCCTCGTGACCAATCCGCCCCAGCCCCATCACTACCCGCACTCGCGGCAGGAGCCGCAGCTCGGCGGCCAGGAATGGCCGGCACCGGTTCAGTTCATCAGACGTGGGCTTGTTGGCCGGCGGCGCGCAGCGCGCGGCGGCCGTGATATGGCAGTCGGTGAGCCGCAGCCCGTCGTCCAGCGACAGCGAGTTGGGCTGATTGGCGAACCCGAACCGGTGCAGCGCCTCGTACATCCACGACCCGCTCGCGTCGCCGGTGAACATGCGCCCCGTGCGATTGGCTCCGTGCGCCGCCGGAGCGAGCCCCACGATCAGGAGCCGGGCGTGGCGATCACCGAACCCCGGGACAGGTTTGCCCCAGTAGTCCCAGTCACGGAACGCCCGCTTCTTCTCGCGCGCGACGCGCTCACGCCAGCGAACGAGCCGAGGACACGCACGGCAGTGCACGACGGCGTTCGACAGATCCGCGAGGGTCCGCGCGGGAACGGGGGATGCAACCGCGGCTCGTGTCACCATCGGCAATCACTCTGCACTCTGCATTCGGCGCTCTGCATTCTGCATTCTGCATTCTGCATTCTGCACTCTACAGCGCGTATTCCTTGATCTTCCGATACAGCGTGCGTTCGCCGATCCCCAGCTGTTCGGCGGCGCGACGCCGGTTTCCCCGCGTTTCCTCGAGCGCCGCCGCGATGGCCGACCGCTCGACTTCCGCCATCGTCATTCCCGGGCGGTACAAGACGGAGCGCTCGTCCTCGGGTGAGTCGGCCGGCACGGCGTACACCGGCGCTCCCGCCGGCACGCCGCGGGCCGGCGTCCGACCGAGGTCGATGACCTCCATCGAGGCGGCGCCGTCGTCCAACCGGCGGCGCAACTCCTCGATCTGCATCTTGAGCTCGACTAGCGACCGGAAGATGAACTCCAGTTCCTGTCCCGCGATCTCGCGGCGGCTCTCGGGGACGGGCGCCGGCAGGAACCGCATCCGACCATCGCGGATCTCCGGCGGGATGTCGGACGGCCCGATTTCGTGTCCGGGTGAGAGCACGACCATCGACTCGATCAGGTTCCGCAGCTGGCGCACGTTGCCCGGCCACGGCGCGCCGATCAGCATCTCCATCGCTTCGGCGCTGATGCCGTGGAACTCGCGGCCGTGCATCCGGCTCAGTTCCCGGACGAATCGCCGCACCAGGATCGGGATATCGCTGGGGCGCTCGCGCAGCGGCGGGAGGTAGATGGAGAGGACGTTCAGTCGAAAGTAGAGGTCTTCACGAAACTGTCCGGCGGCCACCGTTTCCTTGAGTGGCCGGTTCGTCGCCGCGATCACGCGCACGTCCACGTGAATCGGCTGTGTCCCGCCGACCCGGAAGAACGACCGAGTCTCGAGCACCCGCAGCAACTTCACTTGGACGGACACGGGCATCTCACCGACTTCGTCGAGGAACAGCGTGCCCCCGTTTGCGAGCTCGAAGCGTCCAAGGCGGCGCTCCGCGGCCCCCGTGAAGGACCCCTTCTCATGTCCGAACAGCTCGGACTCCAGCAGCGTCTCCGGCAGGGCAGCGCAATTGACGGCGATGAACGGCCGCTCCCGCCTGGGCGAGAGGCTGTGCATGGCCTGGGCAACCAGTTCCTTGCCCGTGCCCGATTCCCCCTCGACCAGCACGGTACTCGACACCGGTGCCATCTGCTCGATCTTGACGATGACCTCGTGGATGGCGGGGCTGTCGCCGAGAATGCCGGTCCGCTCCTGCAGGCGGCGGCGCTCGATCAGACGCTGGACGGCCGACACCACCTCCGCCGGTGTGACGGGCTTGGTGAGCCACGCCGCGAGGCCGAGCGCGTGGACCGCCCGCCCCGGATCCCGCACCCCGGGTTCGAGCAGGCCGAGCGTGGAGACATCGCGCTCGCGCGCCAGTGCTCCGAGTTCCCGCGCCGGTTGCTCGTGCAGCCCGCCCGTGAAGACGAGGACTTCCGGGTCCGAGCGGCGCACGGCGGATCGCAGATCATCGAACGCGGAGACCATGGCGGTCGTGAGCCCAGCCGCCTCGAGCGCCGCGTTGACGGGGACGCCGACCTCGAGGTCGTCCATCGTGATGAGGACGCGACCGGTCATGCGTGATCCGTGGGAGCGCCGCGCAGCAGTTGCACCACGTGCTCGACAAGGGGATCCAGGACCGCGAGGCCATCGCGGACGCCGGAGGTGCTGCCGGGCAGGTTGACGATGAGGGCTCGGGCGCGCACACCCGCCATGCCACGAGACAACACCGCCCGGGGGAAGTCCGGTCGCGCGGCCGCACGAATGGCCTCGGCGATTCCGGGGGCCTCACGCTCGAGCACGGCGCGGGTGGCTTCCGGGGTCACGTCGCGCGGGGCAAGTCCGGTACCCCCGGTGGTCACGATGAGATCGGCCATGTCGTCATCGGCCCAGCGGATGAGCGCGCCCGCGATCCGGTCGGTCTCGTCAGGCACGACGTCCCGCGCCGTGACGCTCGCTCCCCTGCCCTCCGCCCAAGCGACCACGGCCGGACCCGACGTATCGGTCCGTTG